>DATCWO010000021.1:0-10141 GCA_036566325.1 Burkholderiales bacterium
GGCGGCAGACCCGCCATGATGTCGCTGATCTGATCGGCGTCGATAGTCTCGAACTCGAGCAGCGCCTTGGCCATCGCCTCGACCTTGTCGCGGTTTTCTTCAATCAGGCGACGCGCGAGACTGTATTGCTGATCGATGATGCGACGGATTTCAGCGTCCACCTGCTGCATGGTGGCTTCCGACACAGTCTTGTGTGTGGTGACGGAGCGACCGAGGAAGACTTCGCCTTCGTTGTCGCCATAGACCATCGGACCGAGCGCATCGGACATGCCCCACTGCGTCACCATACGACGGGCAAGGCCGGTCGCGCGTTCGAAGTCGTTCGACGCACCGGTGGTCATCTGATGCATGAACACCTCTTCGGCAATCCGGCCGCCGAACAGTACCGCAATCATGTTGAGCAGCCGGCTGCGGTCCTCGCTGTAGCGATCTTCGGTCGGCAACTGCATGGTCACGCCCAACGCACGACCGCGCGGGATGATGGTGACCTTATGCACCGGATCGGTCTTCGGCAGCAGGCGGGCGACCAGCGCGTGACCCGATTCGTGATACGCCGTGTTGCGGCGCTCTTCCTCGGGCATGACGATGGAGCGGCGCTCCGCGCCCATGACGATCTTGTCCTTTGCGCTTTCGAAGTCGTGCATATCGACCAGACGCTTGTTGCCGCGCGCGGCGAACAGCGCAGCTTCGTTCACGAGGTTGGCCAGATCCGCACCGGAGAAACCAGGCGTGCCGCGCGCCAGAATATCGGCGCGCACATCCGGCCCCATCGGCACCTTGCGCATATGCACCAGCAGAATCTGCTCGCGACCGCGGATATCCGGCAGCGGCACGACCACCTGACGGTCGAAACGGCCCGGACGCAGCAGCGCGGGATCCAGCACATCGGGGCGGTTGGTGGCGGCGATCACGATGACGCCGGTTGCACCCTCGAAGCCGTCCATTTCCACCAGCAACTGGTTGAGCGTCTGCTCGCGTTCGTCGTTGCCGCCGCCGAGGCCGGCGCCACGCTGACGACCGACTGCATCGATTTCGTCGATGAACACGATGCAAGGCGCATGTTTCTTCGCCTGCTCGAACATGTCGCGTACGCGGGCCGCGCCCACGCCGACGAACATTTCGACAAAGTCCGAACCGGAAATCGAAAAGAACGGCACCTTCGCTTCGCCGGCAATGGCACGCGCGAGCAAGGTCTTGCCGGTTCCCGGCGAGCCGACCATCAGCACGCCCTTGGGAATACGACCGCCCAGCTTCTGAAACTTGGAAGGATCGCGCAGGAAATCCACCAACTCGGCAACATCTTCCTTCGCTTCATCACAACCGGCGACGTCGGCGAACGTGACGTTGTTGTTCGCCTCATCGAGCATCCGCGCTTTCGATTTGCCGAAGGAAAACGCGCCGCCCCGTCCGCCACCCTGCATTTGACGCATGAAGAAAATCCATACGCCGATGAGCAGCAGCATCGGGAACCAGGAGACGAAAATGTTCATCAGCAGCGAAGGCTCTTCGTCGGGCTTGGCCTCGACCTTCACGCCGTACTTGAGCAGGTCGTTGATCAGCCAGATGTCGCCGGGCGAAAAGCTGTTGACGCGTTTGCCGTCCGTGGTGGTCGCCTTGAGCAGTCGCCCTTCCATGGTGACGCTCTGAATGCGCCCGCTTTTCACTTCCTCCACGAACTGCGAGTAAGGGATGGGCGGCTGACTGGTCTGGCGATTGTTGAACTGGTTGAAAACGGTCATCAGCACGAGACCAATGACCAGCCAGATCACCAAATTCTTGACGAGATTGTTCAACTCAACTCCTCGGGATTGCACTGCGGCATTGATGCACGCCAGGGCCGGTCTATTCTACGCGGAAAAAAAACCCATCGGGGCCTCCACGGCCGTGACAATACCCGCTAAAAACAGGTCTTAGCGGCGGCCGCGCGCCAACAGGTACATTTCGCTGGACCGATCGCGGGAAGCGTCGGGCTTGCGGGACACCACGGTGGCGAACTGGCCCCGCATGGCTTTCAGCAATTCCGGAAAACCCGCCCCCTGAAATGTCTTCATTAACAAGACCCCATCAGCTGTGAGATGATCGACCGCGAAGCTCGCGGCGAGTTCGCACAAATAGACACTGCGCGCCTGATCGGCCACACTTACTCCCGATATGTTTGGGGCCATATCCGACAATACAAGGTCGACCGGTGAGGCCTGGAGTTCGTGATCCAGCATGGCCAGCACCGGATCGGTGGTGAAATCGCCCTGGATGAATGTCACGCCCGGGATGGCGTCTATCGGCAGCAGATCCAGCGCCAGCACGCGCCCGGTCGGGCCGACTTTGGCCGCTGCGATTTGCGACCAGCCACCCGGCGCTGCACCGAGATCGACGACCATCTGGCCCGCCTTGAAAAGGCGGTCCCTGGCATCGATTTCCAGCAGCTTGAAAGCCGCGCGTGAACGGTATCCCTGTGCCTTGGCGCGTTGCACGTAGGGATCGCTGACATGCTCCTTCAGCCATGCTTTACTCGTCTTGCTGCGCGCCATAAGGCTAAAATCCGTGCTGGAAAGGTTGGAAGTTAAATCGGCAAGGCCGTGCGTCTCGCGCCCGGAACTCGCCCGAGAATTGCTTCCGCAACAACCACCAAGTCGGGACTGAGCATATCAACGTCCCGCGATTATTAGAAAAAGGTTCAATGAACAGAATCCTTAGCCCTGCCGAGCGCAGCACATTGAAGGCGCGAGCCCACCCGCTGCGTCCCGTCGTCATGATCGGCATCGACGGCCTCAGCGCCGCGGTGCTGC
Source organism: Burkholderiales bacterium (assembly GCA_036566325.1). GTDB lineage: Bacteria > Pseudomonadota > Gammaproteobacteria > Burkholderiales > SG8-39 > ZC4RG42. The sequence goes on from DATCWO010000021.1 coordinate 2,787, forward strand.
AGGAAATCGACGCGAGCCTCAAGGCGCACGAACTGATCAAGATCAAGGTCGATAGCGACGATCCCGACGAGCGTGACGACTTGATGGGGACCATCTGCGCCAACACCGGCGCTTCGGCGATTCAGCACATCGGCAAAATCCTCGTCGTATTCCGCGAACGGCAGGACAAGAACAAGCCGAGGAACGAAAGCGGCGCCCGGGGGCACAAGAACGCCGGCAATGCCGGTCAAGGTCAGAACACCGGATCGCCGAACGCTGCCCGTAAGCCGAGCGCGAAATCCGGCGCACCCGCAGGCGGACGAACCGGTGGCAAAGGCGGCAAGAGCGGTCAGGTCTGGACCAAGGTCCGAACGCAGAAACCACGTCGCAACAAAGCACGGAAGCCTGCCGAGGGCTGAAAGTCGCGAGTAAAAGCAGTCGGCGAGGAACGGCCTTGATTCCCGCCTTCGCGGGCGTGGCGACCGCCTGAGTCACCGTCATCCCCGGGCAGGCCGCAGCGCGATGCGATCGGTACGTCCGGCCTGCTGATCTACTCCCCGCTGTCGACTGCTTTACTCGTACCGCACATCCAAAATTTCGTAGGCGCGTATACCACCCGGCGCCTGCACTTCAGCGGTATCACCGGCGTACTTGCCGATGAGCGCCCGCGCAATCGGCGAACTGATCGACACTTTGCCGTCCTTGATATCGGCCTCGTCGTCGCCGACGATTTGATACGTCACCGTATCGCCGTTGTCGGGGTCTTCCAGTTCAACCGTCGCGCCGAACACGCAGCGTCCATCGATATCGAGCGCCTTCGGGTCAATGACCTGCGCATTGGCGAGCTTGTGCTCGACTTCGGCGATTCGCCCTTCGACGAAACCCTGGCGTTCCTTCGCGGCGTCGTATTCGGCATTTTCGGACAGATCGCCCTGCGCGCGCGCTTCGGCGATCGCCGTGATTACGCTCGGCCGTTCCACCGTTTTCAAGCGGTGTAGTTCAGCACGCAGTTTTGCTGCTCCGGTTACGGTTAGCGGGACTTTGTTCATCGCTGTCTCACATACGCAAAAAAAAAGAAACCCCGGTCAATCGAATGACCCAGGGTGCGAATCTCAGAGGTAAGAGCCGGCGCCGTGTCGGCCAGCCCGCTTATTATCGGTGCAAACTAGTGCTTAATGTAGTCTTTTGTGCAGGCTTTGCACATCGTATGGAATCGGCGAATCGACATGGCGCATGCCCATGCAGGCGGCCAGCGCACCGGCGATGGTGGTGAAATAGGTGACGCGCTGCTGCACGGCCATGGTGCGAATGGAACGCGAATCGGCCACGGCCGTACGCTTTTCGTCGACTGTATTGATGATCAGGGCGATTTCGCCGTTCTTGATCATGTCCACCACATGCGGACGGCCTTCGGCCACTTTATTCACCTGACTCACCGCGATCCCCGCGTCGTTCAACGCAGCGGCCGTGCCTTTGGTGGCGACCAGCGTGAAGCCGAGTTCGGCCAGGTCGCGCGCAACCCGGACCACCGCCGGTTTATCGGCGTTGCGCACGCTGATGAACACCTTGCCGCTTTTCGGCAGCTTTACACCGGCACCAAGTTGCGCTTTGACGAAGGCCTCGCCGAACGTCTGGCCCACGCCCATCACTTCGCCGGTGGACTTCATTTCCGGTCCGAGGATGGTGTCCACGCCGGGGAATTTGCCGAATGGGAAAACCGCTTCCTTGACCGAGTAGTACGGCGGCACGACGGCGCGCATGATGCCCTGCTCGTCCAGCGTCTTGCCGACCATGCAGCGCGCCGCGACCTTGGCAAGCGGAATCCCCGTCGCCTTGGAAACGAAGGGCACCGTGCGCGAGGCGCGTGGATTCACTTCGAGCACATAGACGGTGCCGTCATTGCCGTTGCCGTGACCCTGAATGGCGAACTGCACGTTCATCAGGCCGACGACGTTCAGCGCCTCGGCCATCTTGACGGTCTGCCGGCGCAACTCTTCCTGGAGCGCGGGTGACAGCGAATACGGCGGCAGCGAACAGGCCGAATCACCCGAGTGCACGCCCGCCTGTTCGATGTGCTGCATGATGCCGCCGACCAGCACGCGCTTGCCGTCGCTCACCGCATCCACGTCCACTTCGATGGCGTCGTTGAGAAAGCGATCGAGCAGCACCGGCGAGTCGTTGGAAACCTTTACCGCCTCGCGCATGTAGCGTTCGAGGTCCTTCTGCTCGTGCACGATTTCCATCGCCCGCCCGCCCAGCACATAACTCGGCCGCACCACCAGCGGATAACCGATTTCCTGCGCCAGCCTGAGCGCATCTTCCTCGGTGCGCGCGGTACGGTTGGGCGGCTGCTTGAGGCCGAGTTCGTTGAGCATATGCTGGAAGCGTTCGCGATCTTCCGCCACGTCGATCATGTCCGGCGTGGTGCCGATGATCGGTACGCCGTTCGCTTCGAGATCGCGCGCGAGTTTGAGCGGTGTCTGACCGCCGTACTGCACGATCACGCCGACCGGCTTTTCCTTGGCCACGATTTCGAGCACGTCTTCGAGCGTCAGCGGCTCGAAGTACAGGCGATCCGAAGTGTCGTAGTCGGTGGAGACGGTTTCGGGGTTGCAGTTGACCATGATGGTTTCATAACCATCCTCACGTAACGCGAGCGCCGCGTGCACGCAGCAATAGTCGAACTCGATGCCCTGTCCGATACGGTTCGGTCCGCCGCCGAGCACCATGATTTTCCGGCGGTCGGTGGGCTGCGCTTCGCATTCTTCTTCGTACGTGGAATACATGTAGGCGGTACGCGTGGCGAATTCCCCCGCGCAGGTATCCACACGCTTGTAGACCGGGCGAATGCCGAGCCCGTGGCGATGCTTGCGTACCGCGGCGCCGGTGACGCCGAGCAGTTTGCCCAAACGACGATCCGAGAATCCCGCGCGCTTGAGCGCGTGGATCTCGTCCTTGTCCAGTGAGGCCAGTTCGCGACCGCGCAGCGCCTGCTCCCGCCGAATCAGATCTTCGATCTGTGCAAGAAACCAGGGATCGATCATCGTAGCGCGCTGGATTTCCTCGAAGCTCATGCCGCCGCGGAACGCATCGCCGACATACCAGATGCGATCCGGGCCGGGATTGCCCAACTCGGCGTCGATCTCGTCCAGATCGGTGCTCTTTTCGTCCAGTCCATCGACGCCCACTTCCAGGCCGCGCAGCGCTTTCTGAAACGACTCCTGAAAATTGCGTCCCATTGCCATCACTTCGCCCACCGATTTCATCTGCGTGGTGAGGCGGTCGTTGGCCTGCGGAAATTTCTCGAAGGCGAAACGCGGAATCTTGGTGACGACGTAATCAATGCTCGGCTCGAACGAGGCCGGCGTTGCGCCGCCGGTGATTTCGTTCTTCAGCTCGTCCAGCGTATAGCCGACGGCGAGCTTCGCCGCGACCTTGGCGATCGGGAAACCGGTCGCCTTCGATGCCAGCGCGGACGAGCGCGACACGCGCGGATTCATTTCGATGACCAGCATGCGACCGTCTTCCGGACAGATGGCGAACTGTACGTTCGAGCCGCCGGTGTCGACGCCGATTTCGCGCAGCACCGCCACCGAGGCGTTGCGCATCATCTGATATTCCTTGTCGGTCAGGGTCTGTGCCGGTGCGACGGTAATGGAGTCGCCGGTATGCACGCCCATCGGATCGACGTTTTCGATGGAGCAGATGATGATGCAGTTGTCCGCCTTGTCGCGGACCACTTCCATCTCGAACTCCTTCCAGCCGATCACCGATTCTTCGATCAACAGTTCCTTCGTCGGCGAAGCTTCCAGGCCACGCTCGCAAATCGCGACGAACTCTTCCTTGTTGTAGGCGATGCCTCCGCCCGAACCGCCGAGCGTGAACGAAGGTCGAATGATCGCCGGGAAGCCGATGCCGGCCTGCACCTGCAGCGCCTCTTCCATCGAATGCGCGATCGAGGAACGCGCACTTTCGAGGCCGATCCGCTTCATCGCTTCCTTGAACTTCTCGCGGTCTTCGGCCTTGTCGATCGCATCGCGACTGGCGCCGATCAGTTCGACGCCATACTTCTCCAGCACACCGTGTCTGGCCAGATCGAGCGCGCAGTTCAGCGCGGTCTGTCCGCCCATGGTCGGCAGCAGTGCATCGGGCCGCTCTTTGGCGATGATCGCCTCGACCACCTGCCAGGTTACCGGCTCGATATACGTGACGTCGGCCGTTTCCGGGTCGGTCATGATGGTCGCCGGATTGGAGTTGACCAGCACGACGCGATAGCCCTCCTCGCGCAGCGCCTTGCATGCCTGCACGCCCGAATAGTCGAACTCGCAGGCCTGCCCGATGACGATGGGGCCGGCGCCGATGATCAGGATGCTTTTTATGTCTGTACGTTTTGGCATTGGGAGAAAGACTGATTAAGTGCGGAGCAGGGTGGCGCGCTGTAGTACGAAGGACAAAGAGACACGTGCCTTCGCTTTTAGCAAGCAACAACCCACGACCATAACCTTAATCGAAGCCTCCTTAATCTTTAGCGCAGCGCAGTTACATACGCGCTGCGTGCTTAGCTTTTCCGTTTTTCCATTTCCGCGATGAAGCGATCGAACAAGTAGCCGACATCGTGCGGACCGGGACTCGCTTCCGGATGACCCTGAAAACAGAACGCCGGCTTGTTCTTGAAGGACATGCCCTGCAGCGATCCGTCGAACAGCGAGACGTGAGTCGCTTCGACATTGCCGGACAGCGTGGCAGGGTCGACTGCAAAACCATGGTTCTGACTGGTGATCAGCACTTCGCCGCTGCTCAGATCCTTGACCGGATGATTGGCGCCGTGATGACCGAATTTCATTTTCATGGTCTTCGCGCCTGCGGCGAGGCCCATTAGCTGATGGCCCAGGCAGATGCCGAACGTGGGCACCTCGGTCGTGCCGATGATTTGCCGGATTGCCTCGATGGCGTAGTCGCAAGGCTCCGGATCGCCGGGACCATTCGAAAGAAATACGCCATCGGGATTCGTCTTGAGAACTTCGCTTGCAGGAGTCTGTGCGGGCCACACCGTGACCTTGCAACCACGATCGACCAGCATGCGCAGGATGTTGCGTTTCACGCCGTAATCGTAGGCGGCCACATGAAAACGCGGCTCGGTCAGTTTCCTGTAACCCTTGCCCAGTTCCCAGCCGCCTTCGGTCCATTCGTAGGGTTTGTCGGTTGTGACGACTTTCGCCAGATCCATGCCGGCGAGGCCGGGAAATTCGCGCGCCTTGGCGAGTGCTTCGTTCACGTCCACGCGACCGGCCATGATGCAGCCCGGCTGCGCGCCCTTTTCACGCAGGATGCGGGTGAGCTTACGGGTATCGATTTCGGCGAGGCCGACGACGCCCTTGGCTTTGAGATAGTCGGACAGCGACTGCTGCGACCGCCAGTTCGACACCATCAACGGCAGATCGCGAATGATCAGACCGGCGGCGAAAATGCGTGCCGCCTCTTCATCTTCTTCGTTGGTACCGGTGTTGCCGATATGCGGATACGTCAGCGTGACGATCTGGGCACAGTAGGAAGGGTCGGTGAGGATTTCCTGATAGCCGGTCATGGCGGTGTTGAAAACCACCTCGCCGACCGTCATGCCTTCCGCACCAATGGACCTTCCCCGAAACACCGTCCCGTCGGCGAGTACGAGAATGGCGGGAGTTAGCGTATTGGGCACGGCGGAGTTTCCTGGCTGCACACAAAAACGGGACAGGCCCGATGCCTGTCCCGTTTTTTGGGTTGCTGCGCATTATAGCCCAGCTTAGGGGCATGCCTCAACGTTCGCCGATGTCCTCATAGACAAATGCGCTCGAAACCCGCACCAGGCGTGCCATTCCCCTAACGCACGTTGTGTTAACGGGCGCAGGCTTATCGCAGGCCGAGCACGTCCCACATATCGTACAAGCCGCTGTGCTTGTCTTCGAGGAACCGCGCCGCACGCAGCGCGCCCACGGCATAAGTCATGCGACTGGAGGAGCGGACGGTGATTTCCACGCGCTCGCCTTCGCCAGCGAACAGCACCGTGTGCTCCCCAACGATATCGCCCCCGCGCACGGCATGAAACCCGATGGTTTTCGCGTCACGCTCGCCGGTGATCCCTTCGCGACCATGGCGCGCAACGTCCTCAAGATTGCGGCCGAGCGCGCCCGCCACCACTTCACCGAGGCGCACGGCGGTGCCGGACGGCGCATCCACTTTGTGGCGATGATGGGCCTCTATGATTTCCACGTCGTAGTCATCGCCGAGAATCTGCGCGGCCAGTTCGGCAAGTTTGAATGTGACGTTGACGCCCACCGCCATGTTGGGTGCGAACACGATGGGAATGCGCTTCGATGCCGCGTGGATGATGGCCTTGTCCGCGGCCGAGAAACCGGTGGTGCCGATGACCGCCGCCTTGCCATGCTTAGTGCAGGCGCCCAGGTGACGCAGCGTGCCTTCGGGACGGGTGAAATCGATCAGACAGTCGCTCGCGGCAATCGCCGCATCGAAATCGTCCACGACGGGTACACCACAACTCCGGCCGATCGCATCGCCCGCATCGCGACCGATGCCAGCGCTGCCCGCCACATCGAAAGCACCGCCAAGCTTGAGGTCATCCGTCTTGAGCACGGCCTCGACCAGCGATCGCCCCATTCGTCCCGAGGCCCCGGCTATGGCAATCTTCATTGCGGTGCCTCGCCGAACGCGCTGCGTTGCTGCTGCTCGGGTTCGCCGCCGGCCGGCACCACGTCGCCCTCGACGTGCGCAAGCCGTTCGTTCTCGAATACCACCGTCAGTCGACGCTCTTCTACGTCGGTGCTGTTCTGCGGCTGCCGCCTGTAGACGTAGTCCCAGCGATCGGCGTGGAAAATATCCGTCAGCATCGGCGTGCCAAGCAGAAAACGCACTTGGTCTTTGGTCATGCCACGTTTGAGCTGGGCGACTTTTTCCTGCGACAGATGATTGCCCTGCTGAATTTCCATTCGATAGGGCTTGAGCGGATTAACGCTGCCGCAACCCGCCAGAGCGAGCACAATAACGGAGCAAAGGGCAACAAGGCGCATGGGTATGTGGGTAGTGGGGCACGCGTTCTCAGCGACGCGTAAAGCCGATATCATAGCCCATCACCGAGCCGCTCCCGGCTCTTGTTGCCGCCCTAGCATTACGCCGATTTCGACAGCGTTTACGACACCGCGACAGACAGGCGCAATCAACCTCGAGGCCCGCCTCATGAGCAACGCACAAAATCTCAAGACGATCGGTCTCAAAGCGACGCTGCCGCGACTGAAGATTCTCGAATTGTTCGGACGCAGTGAAGTTCGTCATCTGTCCGCGGAAGACGTTTATCGCCTGCTGCTGAAGGACAACATGGACGT
>DATCWO010000069.1:0-5894 GCA_036566325.1 Burkholderiales bacterium
GAGGCGCGCCGTCAGGTCGAGCGCAATCATCGCGCCCTGCGCAGCGTGCCGAGTTTCGATTCGGTGCAACGACCCGGCGACGGTCGCCTCTATCTGTTGTCCGATCACCCCCCCGCCGCGCTCACCCGACGTTTTGCGCTCTGGTCGTGGGCGCATCTCGTGCTGTTTTTCGCCGCCATCGCGGGATTCGTGTTCTTCCTCGCGTGAGGGCGCGCGTGTCGCGTAGAATCGCGGCCGCGGTCCCGCGCTTTTCTCGCCGTAGTTCAATGGATAGAACGAGTGCCTCCTAAGCGCTAGATACAGGTTCGATTCCTGTCGGCGGGACCACTCTTCCAAGTCGAACGGATCAACTCTTGTCCTTGCTCTGCAGCGCGGTCAGCAAATCGAGCGGCACGGGCAGGATGATGGTGGAAGCGCGCTCGCCGGCAATGTTGGTCAGCGCGCCGAGGTAGCGCAACTGCATCGCCTGCGGTGTGTTGGCTAGAATTTCGCCCGCCTGGCGCAAACGCTCGGCCGCCTGCAATTCGCCTTCCGCATCGATGATCTTCGCTCGACGCAGCCGCTCGGCTTCAGCCTGCTTGGCGATCGCCCGTACCATGGTTTCGTTCAGATCGACATGCTTCAGTTCGACGTTCGAGACCTTGATACCCCAGGCATCGGTGCGTTCGTCGAGCAGCGTGCGCAAATCGTTGTTCAGTTTTTCGCGCTCGGCCAGCATTTCATCGAGTTCGTGCCGGCCCAGCACCGAGCGCAACGTCGTCTGCGAAAGTTCGCTGGTCGCCTGATTGAAATTCTCGACCTGAATGACAGCGCGCTCGGGATCGACTACGCGGTAATAGACCACCGCATTCACTTTCACCGACACGTTGTCGCGCGAAATGACGTCCTGCGGCGGCACGTCGAACACGCGCACGCGTAGATCGATCCGGACCATCTGCTGAATCAGCGGAATCACGAAAATCAGCCCGGGTCCCTTCACCTTGTGGAATCGTCCGAGCAGAAAAATCACGCCGCGCTCGTACTCGCGCAGGATACGAATCGCCGACACGGCGATTGCAATGACGATGAAAACCGGCACGAGGTAGAACGGCAGAACGAATAAATCAGACATGGCGTTGCGCTCCTTCGCGGGGTGGCGAAATTCCGGTCGGTCGATCGATGAGCGGTCGCACGGTCAACGTGAGTCCGTCGCGTGCGCTGACTTCGACTGCGTCGCCCGGCGCCAGGGTGCGGTCGCTGCAGGCATGCCACATCTCGCCGTGGACGTGCACGACTCCGGACAATTCATGCCATTCGCGCACGATGCCGTGCGCGCCGAGCATTTCTTCCGCCCCCGTCCGGACAGGCCGCCGACGCGCGCGAACGGCGAACCCGAACACGAAAATGAACAACAGCGCGCTGGCGACCGCCGCGCCCACGATCAACGGCCTGGCTACACCGATTGCAATATCGGCACCGGCCGGATCGAACAGGAAAATCGAACCCACAACGAAGGCCACCACGCCACCGATGGCGAACACGCCGACCCCGGGGCTGAACGCTTCCGCCGTCATGAGCGCCAACCCCAACAACAAGAGTGCGAGTCCCCCGTAATGCACCGGCAGCAGCGACAGTGCCGTGAAGGCAAGCAGCAGGCAGATGGCGCCGATCGTTCCGGCGACACCGAAGCCCGGACTCCAGAATTCGAAAATCAGGCCATAAATGCCGATCAACAGCAGAATGAAAGCGACGTTCGGATCGGCCACCGCATCGAGCACGCGCGTGCGCAAATCCGGTTCGATGACGACCGTGGCTGCACCGCGCGTTGCCAGCGTGACCGCGCCGACGCTCGTCGTGACAGTGCGTCCATGCAACGCCGCGAGCAGCGCCTCCCGGTTGTCGGCCAGCAGATCGACGACATCCATGGCGACCGCTTCTTTCGCCGTCAGCGTCGCCGCATCGCGCACAGCCTTGTCCGCCCATTCCACGTTGCGGCCGCGCATCTGCGCCAGCGTGCGCAGAAACGCGATGGCATCGTTCAACACCTTGCGCTCCATGGCGGTGCCGGACGAGGGTTCGGCATTCGTCCCTTTTTCCGGCTCGGCAGGTTTATTCGGCTGCGCGGGAGGCGGCGATCCCGGCATGCCGGGCGGCACACCCATCGCAACAGGTGTGGCGGCACCGATGCTCGTACCGGGCGCCATCGCCGCAATGTGGGCGGCATAGGCGATGTACGTACCAGCGCTCGCGGCACGTGCGCCCGACGGCGCCACATACACGGCCACAGGAACGGGCGAACCGAGAATCGCCTGGATGATGTCGCGCGTGACCGATACCAGCCCGCCCGGCGTATCGAGCGTGATCAGTACCAGGTTGGCCTTGTCCGCACGCGCCGTCTCGATGGCTCGGGCGACATGCATGCCGGACGCGACGCCGATCGCCCCCCTGACCTCAACGGCAACCACGGCCGCTGCCGGCGTTTCGCCGGTAACGGCGGTCTGCGCCGGCGCATTCGCCCACAGTAACGTCGCGCTCAGCCAGAACGCGAACGCACGGCACCGCCGGCAAGGTATACGTCCGAACAAGGGAAGCATGAGCGATTCGCCAAGGCACGGGGCCAGGTCGCTGGATCACGCCAGCGTTGTAGCAAGCGCGGTTCCTCATGAACCGGCGCTGAGCGTCGCGGAACGGCAGTAGCCCTCGGATGACAGACAATCGAGGGAACGATCGCAGCGGGAGCCGCGATTTTCTCAAGGCACTGAAGGGCGCGGCAGGCTGCTGCACCCCGACTCAATTCAACTGCACGCGCTCTCCCCACGGCACCGGTGCATTACCTTTCACCAGCCACAACACGGGATATTCGGGCGCGCGCGGCGGAAACTCGCCCTGCGCATCGGTGAAATAGAGCAACGCGTCCGGACGCATCCCCTGCGCTTCGAGCCATTCGAATACCGGCGTGAAACGGGTTCCGCCGCCACCGCTCAGGTCCGCCGGAATTTCGATGGGCTGCCAGCTTTCGAAACGCCACGGCGCGCCGTGTGCAAGTTCCGCATCGCATGCGAGCAGCGTCACGCGTGCGCGAATCTGCCCTTTCAGCGCATCGATCTCGGCGACGAATTCGCGAAAATCATGATGATTGATCGAGCCGCTGGTATCGAGCGCCAGCACCAGTTCGACCTGACCGCTGTGCAGCACGGGCAGCAGCGCTTCACCTTCCCGCCTGCTCGGCCGGCCGAAACTGTAATCCTCGCGCGCAATCGTCATGAGATAGCGCGCCAGCAGCGCGCGCCACGGCAGACGCGGCTGAATCAATCGATCGAGCGCCTCCTTGAATGCCGAGCCGAGATTGCCGACATTGGCCGCTTCGATGGCGCTCGCGGCGAGACGGTCCTGCCACACATCGGCCAAGGCTTCCACGGACATGAGCGCCGTGCCGCGCGTCGCGACTTCATCGAAGCCATCACGATGCGCATCCATGAACGCATCGTCCACCAGTTGCTCCGCGTCGGCTTCGCCCGCATGCGCGCCGGCAATCGCCGCTTCGCCTCCGCCCGCGCGACCAAACCAGTGCTCGTCGAGCGTCGCTTCAGCGTCCTCGTCGCGCAGCACAGCGTAGATTTCCTCGGCCGACAGGCCGCGATACGCCGCATCGATCAATGCGCCATCGGGAGGCGTGAAGCCGTCATCGGCCAGCAACAGGTTGACGCAGTAATCGCAGGCGCGATCCCAACGCACCTCGATCCGATGACCGCGACGATGAAAGTGCAGCAATGCGCAATGCAGCGCTTCGTGCGCAAGCATGAAGCGCATGTCGGCGAAGGAGAGCGCATTGACGTAGGCGCGATTGAAATACAGTGCACGCGCATCCGTTGCGATGCTGCGACAGCGCGCATGTTCGAGCAACGGCAGATGCATCAGCAGCGCGCCGATGAAGGGACGATCGAGAATCAGACGGGCGCGCGCGGCTTCGAGTTTTCGATAAGCGGCTTCGCGCGCAAGGGCAATCGCGGCAGCTTCTGCGGTCGGCTGACCCGGCCTAGACTCGCTCATGGGAAAGCAGATCGCTCGCCTCGGCCGCCCATTCGGCGAAAGCCGGGACGTCGTAGAGCGGCGCGGCGACATTGCGCTGCAGATCGATGACCAACATTAAACCCAGCTCGCGTTGCGGGAAGCGACGCGCATAAGTCAGCGCGTGCGTGACGCCGAGCTGCTGCGCTTCGACGGGCAAACGTGCGATGTGACGCACCAGTGCGGCAGCGACGGCGTATTGCATCTCGATGCCGCGCGGCACGCTCTGTTCGCGCCCTTCGGCAATGGCGGCGATATCCGGCAGGCTGTCGATGTGATTGAGGAATGCGCGACAGGCCAGCCCGGCGGCGGGACCCACGCAGGCCTTCAGCGCTTCACCCAGCAGATGCGGCGCGTCATGAAACTTGGCGAGCGCGCGATCGGCGAACTCCCACGAACGCGGCGAAGGGAACGCGACCATGTAGCGCGCCGGATCGAAATCGAACAGCAGATCGGGGCGAAAACGCAGAAAAGCAATCAGACGATCGTCGATCCCGCGTCCATGCGCCCACTGAATCCAGTCGTCGAGATCGGCTTCCAGTTCGTAATGCGCGAAGCGATTCGCCAGCGGCGCCGGCATTTGATACGTCACACCACGATCGCCCTGACGATTGCCCGCAGCAAAAATCGCCCAGCCCGGCGGTACGGTGTATTCGCCGAGCCGCCGATCGAGTATGAGTTGATACGCTGCAGCCGTAACGGTCGGCACTGCCGAAGTGATTTCGTCCAGAAACAGGATGCCCTGTTCGCCATGCCGATCGACGTCAGGCAACTGCGCCGGAATCGACCACACGACATGCCTGCCGTCGCGAAACGGAATACCGCGCAAATCGGTCGGTTCCATTTGCGCGAGTCGGATGTCGATCAACGGCACGCGATGACGCGCCGCGATGCCTGCGATGATCTGCGATTTGCCCACGCCGGGCGGGCCCCACAGCATGACAGGCGTGTGTCGGCCACTCGCGACAGCAGCGAATTCCCGTTCGAGTACAGCCTGGATATGCGAAGGGCGCACGTGGCAGAAGCGTGTGAACGAAGGCGATGCGCGAAGTGGCGAAGAAGTTGTGAGTTATCATAGCACGCGAGTTTTTCGCTTCTTCCCACTGATGAAATTCTGCTCGAACTGCGGCGGCCCGCTCGCCCATCGCGTACCGCCCGGCGACAATCTGCCGCGCTACGTGTGCGATGCCTGCGCCACCATCCACTATCAGAACCCGCGCATGGTCGTCGGCTGTCTTCCCGAATGGCGCGGCCAGGTACTGCTCTGTCGGCGCGCAATCGAACCGCGACATGGTTACTGGACGCTGCCCGCCGGCTTCATGGAAAACGATGAGACCGTGGCACAGGCCGCAATGCGCGAAACGATGGAAGAAGCGAATGCGCGCGTCGAACTGGGCGATATGTACAGCGTGCTGTCAGTCCCGCATGTGAGCCAGGTGCACGTGTTCTATCGCGCCGCGCTACTCGATCTCGATTTCGGTCCCGGCATCGAAAGCCTGGAGGTGAAACTGTTCGATGAAGCCGACATTCCGTGGAAGGACATTGCATTCCGCACGGTATCGAATACGTTGCGCCACTACTACGAAGATCGTAGAACCGGCCGCTTCAGGCTTCACACCGAAGACATCCCGCCACCCAAGTGAGCGTCAACGCTCCGGCGTCGAACGTATTCGATGAATGGCGAGATCGGCGCCGTTGAACTCCTGCTCCGCATCGAGCCGCAATCCCACGGTGAAACGTAAGGCGCCGTAAACGATGATGCCGCCGGCGAGCGCGACGAGAATGCCGAGCAATGTGCCGGCAAGTTGCGCGGTGAGCGAGACGCCACCCATACCGCCGAGGCTTTG
>DATCWO010000162.1:0-2424 GCA_036566325.1 Burkholderiales bacterium
TGTATGAACTGACCAAGGGTGACGCCTTTGTCTGTTCCGATGTCGGCCAGCATCAGATGTGGGCCGCGCAGTTCTACAAATTCGACAAGCCGCGTCGCTGGATCAACTCAGGCGGCCTCGGCACGATGGGTTTCGGCCTGCCTGCCGCGATGGGCGCCTACTTGGCCAACCCCGGCTCGACGGTCGCATGCGTCACCGGCGAGTCGAGCATCCAGATGTGCATACAGGAACTGTCGACCTGCAAGCAGTACCATCTGCCGATCAAGATCATCAACTTGAACAACCGCTACATGGGCATGGTGCGTCAGTGGCAGCAGTTCTTCCATGGCAACCGCTATTCCGAGTCGTACATGGACGCGCTGCCCGATTTCGTCAAACTCACCGAAAGTTACGGCCATATCGGCATGCGTATCGACAAGCCGGGCGATGTGGAAGGGGCGCTGCGCGAAGCGCTCAAGCTGAAAGACCGGCTGGTGTTCATGGATTTCATGACCGATCAAACCGAAAACGTGTTTCCGATGGTTGCCGCGGGCAAGGGCATTTCGGAAATGATTCTGGCCGAGGAGCTGTGAGATGAACGCACCTGCCAGTCCTTATCTCCTCAGCAGCGATCAGCCGCGCGCTCTGCGTCACATCATTTCCGTGCTGCTGGAAAACGAATCGGGCGCGCTATCGCGTGTTGCCGGCCTGTTTTCCGCACGCGGCTACAACATCGAATCGCTCACCGTCGCGCCGACTGAAGACGGATCGCTCTCGCGTATCACCATCGTTACCACCGGCTCCGTCGATGTGGTCGAGCAGATCACCAAACAGCTCAACAAGCTCATCGAAGTGGTGAAAGTGGTCGATCTGTCCGAAGCGCCACATATCGAACGCGAACTCATGCTCATCAAGGTGCGCGCCACCGGCAAGGAGCGTGAAGAGATGAAGCGCATGGCAGACATTTTCCGCGGCCGCATCATCGACGTGACGGACAGTACCTACACTATCGAATTGACCGGCACCGGCGATAAGCTGGATGCCTTCATTCACGCGCTGGACAAGGCAGCCATTCTGGAAACCGTGCGTACCGGTGCATCCGGCATCGGTCGCGGCGAGCGCGTGCTGCGGGTTTAAAGCAACAGATCCTTGAACCACAGAGTACACAGAGAAGAACGTTCCTCGCATCGTGTTTCTCTGTGATCTCTGTGGTTCGATTGTTTTTCTAGTTTTTTCCGAAGGAATTCGACCATGAAGGTCTATTACGACAAGGACGCCGACCTTTCTCTCATTAAGGGCAAAAAGGTCACCATCGTGGGTTATGGCTCGCAGGGTCACGCGCACGCGCTGAACCTCAAGGACTCGGGCATGAATGTCACCGTGGGCCTGCGCAAAAGCGGCGCCTCGTGGGACAAGGCGAAGAACGCCGGCCTGAACGTTGCCGAAATCGCCGAATCGGTGAAGGGCGCCGATTTCGTCATGCTGCTGATGCCCGATGAGCACATCGCCGCGGTGTATCAATCCGAAATCGAACCGAACATCAAGCAGGGCGCGACGCTCGCGTTTGCGCATGGCTTCAATATTCACTACGGCCAGGTCATCCCCCGCAAGGATCTCGATGTGGTGATGATCGCGCCGAAAGCGCCCGGTCATACGGTGCGCAGTACCTACGCGCAAGGCGGCGGCGTTCCGATGCTGATCGCGATCTATCAGGATCAGAGCAAGAAGGCGCGGGATCTCGCGCTGTCGTATGCGGCCGCGATCGGCGGCGGTCGTGCGGGCGTGATCGAAACCACGTTCAAGGAAGAAACCGAAACCGACCTGTTCGGTGAGCAGGCCGTGCTGTGCGGCGGTGCCGTCGAATTGATAAAAGCCGGTTTTGAGACGCTGGTCGAAGCCGGTTATGCGCCGGAAATGGCCTACTTCGAATGTCTGCACGAACTCAAGCTGATCGTCGATCTGATCTACGAAGGCGGCATCGGCAATATGAACTACTCGATCTCCAACAATGCGGAGTACGGCGAGTACGTCAGCGGACCGCGCGTCGTGAACAGCGAGACCAAGAAGGTGATGAAGCAGATCCTGACGGACATCCAGAGCGGCGCGTACGCCAAGAGCTTCATCCTGGAAAACGTTGCCGGCGCGCCGACACTTCTGTCGAAGCGCCGCCTGATGGCCGAGCACCAGATCGAGACCGTGGGCGAGACGCTGCGCGCCATGATGCCCTGGATCAAGAAGAACAAGCTGGTCGACCAGACGAGGAATTAAGAGCTCGTCTTCGGACGGGTTTTGCCGGCGCGCGGCATGGATCCCGGGTCGAGCCCGGGATGACACCTGATTGGTTTGTCATTGCCGGCTCGATCTGTAGGGCCGAGCCAGCATGACAACTGAGAGCGTGTCATTGCGGACTCGATCCGCAATCCATGGCTCGATCCGTGTTCGGGC
>DATCWO010000214.1:0-3452 GCA_036566325.1 Burkholderiales bacterium
ACCAACACTGTCTCGCCGGGCTTGAGCGCGCCGTTGTCCATCAGCGCTCGCCATGCAGTCAGGCCGGCGGTGGTCAGCGTCGCCGCCTCGGCATGACTGTAACCGCGCGGAGCATGTGTGAAGGCGGTCGCCGGCATCGTCACCTGCTCGCGCGCGTAGCCGTCGATACCGTCGCCGGGCACGCGACCGAAACCTGCGGCCTGTGGTCGGCCGTCGAGCCAGTCGGGGAAGAAGGTGCTGACCACGTGGTCGCCGACGGCGAACTCATGTACGTCGGCGCCAATCGCGAGGATTTCGCCGGCGCCGTCAGACATCGGAATGCGTGGTTCCTTCGGCGCCATGACACCGCTGACCACGCCGTAATCGTGGAAGTTGAGCGAGCTGGCGCGAATGCGCACGCTTATTTCACCGGGACCGGGTGCGGCGGCTTCGGTGGTGCCGAGCACGACGCGGTCGAAACCACCGCCGGGCGGAACGAATATGGTTTTGATGCTCATGGGCGAGTCTTCGAAATCGATATTCGCATATTAGCGGTCGGTGAGGCGTAACCGTACAGCTGACATCAATCGCAGCGAAAACATTCCAAAGGCCGAGCGCCAGTCTCAGGCGGCTGGAATGAGAGCACCCTTGTACGAGCGTCGCTCTTTTTGATCGAACCGGCCGAAATGCAGTATCACAGCGGCATCGCCACACTGTAGCCTTGGATAAAACGATTTCTAAAAAAGCAGTGATATCTCCCCCGACGCTCCCTCCACGTGCCCCGCTGTGGTTGCTGGTTCTGATCACAATCAGCGGCACGCTCGCCATGCATATGTTCGTGCCGGCACTGCCGGATGCGGCCCGCGCCTTGGGGGTGGATCGGGCCGCAATGCAGATGACGATCACCATCTACATCCTCGGGCTCGCGTTCGGGCAATTGATCTATGGGTCGCTTTCCGACGCGCTGGGACGAAAGCCGATGCTGATCATCGGACTCGGCCTTTACGCTTTGTCGGGGTTGGCAGCCGCGCTCGCGTTCAGTGTGCAAATGCTCGTCGCGGCGCGCTTGTTCCAGGCGCTGGGTGGCTGCGCCGGACTGGCGCTGGGTCGCGCTATCGTGCGCGACACGGCGAAAGCCGACGAAGCGGTGAAAGACCTCGCGCTGTTGAACCTCATGATGATGATTGGGCCGACGCTGGCGCCGGTGGTGGGTTCGGTGCTTACTGCGACGTTCGGCTGGCGTTCCATATTCGTGTTGCTCGCTGCCCTGGGTGGCATCACGCTCTTGTATACATGGCGCCGGCTTCCGGAAACCGCTCGATCGGCGCGCAAGACCAGCGCCCGCACCCTGATGCACGACTACGGACAACTGTTGCGTTCGCCGTCGTTCCTTGGCTTCGCATTGGGCGGCGGTGCATCGACTACGTCGTTCTATGGCTTTATCGTTGCGGCGCCTTTTATCGTTTCGGTGCAACTGCATCGTCCGCAGCATGAAGTGGGTCTTTATCTCGGCATGCTGGTGGTCGGGATGTTATTGGGCAATGCACTCACACGTCGCCTCGCAGGCAGAGTGAGGACCGAACGTCTGCTGATTGTCGGAAACGCGGTGAGCGTGGTGAGCGGTTTGATGCTGTTGGCGATCGTGCTGAGCGGCAAGCTTACGGTGGCTTTCGCGATCGGACTGATGTTCTTTTTCGCGCTGGGCGCAGGGACAGTAAGTCCCGCCGCGCTGACGAAGGCACTGAGCGTAAATTCAAGAGTTGTCGGATCGGCTGCGGGCCTCTACGGCTTCACCCAGATGACCATTGGCGCGCTATGCACCTACATGGTCGGATTTGGCGGCGATCCGGCATTGGCCGCAGCGATGGTGGTGACTGCCGCAGCGATGCTTGGGCAGGTCGGGTTTTGGATCGGGATCGGAACGGAGCGGGGGAGGAAGCAGGTGAATGACACACAAAGAACGTAAGCGATGTCGACGCCTCGCCCACTATTGCCTAAGCGTTACAGTTGGACTGCGTATGGTAGGTCCAGGCGCGAGCGCCGTGCGGCTTACCGAATCCTGGCCGGCTGTTCAGGCGCTAGCGCGGTCGAGTTGCGCCAGGACTTCAGCGGGCAGTCGCAGATTCGCCGCGCCGAGGATGTCGTCCAGTTGCGTGAGCTTCGTCGCGCTTGCAATCGGCGCGGTCACGTCGGGGCGTGCCATCAACCACGCGAGCGCGAGTTGCGCGGGTGTGGCGGAAAGCGCGGGCGCGAGCCCGTGGAGCGCGGCGAGGATGCGCATGCCGCGATCATCGAAATACTTGCGCAGGAAATCGGCGCGGCTGCTGCCGGCGAGATCGTCCACCGTACGGTATTTGCCGGTCAGAAAACCGCTCGCGAGTGAGAAGTAACAGGTCACGCCGAGCTGCCGTTCAACCGCCAGCAGCGCAAGATCACGCTCGAATGCCTGGCGGTCATACAGGTTGTATTCGGGCTGCAGCACTTCATAGCGCGGCAGGTTCTGCTGCGCGCTGATGCCGAGGGCGGCCTGCACGCGAGTGGCCGAGTAGTTGGACGCGCCGATGGCGCGCACCTTGCCTGACGCCACCAACTTGGCGAATGCGTTCAGCGTTTCTTCGAGCGGTGTCGCTTCGTCGTCGGTGTGCGAGAAGTACACATCGATGTAGTCGGTCTGCAGCCGTTGCAACGAATCCTCCGCTGCGGCGATGATGTTCTCCGCGCGCAGTCCCTTGCGGCGTTCCCATAATCCGACCTTGGTGATGAGCACGACGTCGTCACGCCGTCCGCGCTGCTTGAGCCAGTTACCGATGATCGTTTCCGATTCTCCGCCGGCATTGCCGGGCACCCACGCCGAGTAGGTGTCCGCCGTATCGATGGCATTGAAGCCGCGCTCGACGAAGCGGTCGAGCAGGGTGAAGGAGGTCGTTTCGTCTGCTGTCCAGCCGAACACGTTACCGCCGAACACCAGCGGCGCGATGGCGATGTCGGTGCGACCGAGTTTGCGTTTTTCCATGTGGAACTCCATTGGTTCAGAGGCGCAGCCGCGCCGGCGCGAGTCGTTTGAGCGGCCGGCTTAGCACTGTGCGAAAGCGCTCGTTGTGCAGGCATATGGCACCGAGCATGCCGGCCACGCAGCCCAGCGCCGTGTCGTAGAAGCGCGCGACGATGATGGCATCGGGCGAACTCAAGCCGAAGTGCGCGGCTTCGGCAAGGAAGATCGTCAGCGGTGTGATGAACACGGTCGCGATACCGTAGTGGCGAACCACCATGGTTTCGATTATGAACGCCAACGCCGTCACCGTGAGCGCGATGGTCCATTTGTCGAGCGGCAGCGCCATAAGTCCCCAGGCAACGAGCAGGCCGACCGCCGTGCCGATGATTCGCTGCACGTGACGGTTCCATGCAGCGCGCAGCGAGGCGCCCTGGATGACAGCGAGGCAGCTCACGGGTACCCAGTAGGGCCGCTCGACTTG
>DATCWO010000254.1:0-5250 GCA_036566325.1 Burkholderiales bacterium
CAACACCAGCCAGCCGCCGTACGCCATCGACATCGACGCCATCGCCAGACCGAGCAACGACCAGACGCGCAGCGGTATCGTGCTGAACGAGGTGAGGCCATCGACGGCGTAACCCATCAGCCGCATGAACGACCAGTTCGAGCTGCCACCCGCGCGCGCTTCCGGTTCGTAATCGACATACTCCTGGCGGAAGCCGATCCAGCTCGTGATGCCCTTCATGAAGCGAGTGCGCTCGGGGAAGGAATTGATCGCATTCACGACTGCGCGGTCAAACAAACGGAAGTCGCCGGCGCCTTCAGGCAGTTCGACTTCGGAAATGCGGCGAAAGAGGCCGTAGAATGCGCGCGAAAATTGTCTGCGCAGCCACGGATCAGTGGCGCGTGAGCGTCGCACCGCGGTCACCATGGCCGCGCCGCGATGCCAGACGCGTATCATTTCAGCAATCAGTTCGGGCGGGTGCTGGAGGTCGCCGTCCATGAGCACGACGATATCGCCGGAGGCCGTGCGCAGGCCCGCCGCCATTGCCGCTTCCTTGCCGAAATTGCGGGCGAAGCGCAGCGCCTTGACGCTGGGGTCGCGAGCGCGCAGCGCGGCGACCAGTTCGAAGGTCGCATCGCGGCTACCGTCGTCGATGAAGACGATTTCGCGCCGGCTGATCGGCAACCCGGCGAGCGCCGCGTCGAGGCGCTCATGCAGGCGTAGCAGCGATGCGCTTTCGTTGTAAAGGGGAACGACCACCGACAGGGCGGGAGTCGGTGCTGCAGTGTTTGCCGATGTCGTCTCGGCAAGGTCCTCTAGAGGGGACAAGATGTTCAGGCCGCGTTAGTGCGAGGCGCGGATTTTACGCGTGCGCCTCATTTTGTGTGGGAATGTAGATGCAACCGATTGTTGTTTTATGCGCGGATGATTACGGATTGGCCGGTGGCGTCTGTACCGCGATCGAGTCGTTGATCGTCGCCGGACGTCTGACCGCCACCGGTTGCATGACCGGCCTGCCGGCGTGGCGCAGCCGTGGTCCCGAGCTGAAATCCATCGTCCAGGCGCATCCGGTCGACGTCGGCCTGCACCTGACCCTGACCGATCAGCCGCCGCTTGCCCGCCTGCCGCGCCTTGCCGGCGGCGGAAGCCTGCCGCCCATTGCCCGCCTGGTGCCGGCCGCCTTGACCGGACGTTTACCGCAGGCGGACGTCGCGAGCGAAATCCGGGCGCAACTCGATGCCTTCGAGGATGTCTGGAACGGGCCGCCCGATTTCATCGACGGCCATCAGCATGTCCACCTGCTTCCCACCGTGCATGAGGCGCTGTTGAGCGAACTGGCGCGGCGCTACCGGACCGGGGCGGTGTACCTGCGTAACTGCGTCGAACCTTCGCGCCGCTGTGTCGCCCGGGGCATCGCGGTGCCCAAGGCGCTGTTTCTCAGCCTGCTCGGGCGCGCGCTGGCGCGCTGCGCGGCAGCAGCTGGCATCCCCATGAACGAAGGTTTTTCGGGCTTGCACGATTTCACCGGGCGGCAGAATTTTCGCGAGCTGATGCAGCGCTTTCTGTCTGAACTGGGGCCGTCGCCGCTGATCCATGTTCATCCCGGCACGGTGGACGATGAATTGCGCGCGCGCGATACGCTGACTTCGCCGCGTGAAATCGAGCGCGACTATCTCGGCGCGGATGTATTCCTTGAAGATCTCGAAGCGGCCGGCGTACGGCTCGGACGCTTTCACGAATTCGGCTGAGCGTGTTTGCACGCGCAGCCATTGCCACTTTGATTACGAGTAACCCGGAAGGAAAACGGAAATGAAGACGAAATTGACTGGGCTGGCCTTCGCGCTTGCCATCGCGCTGGTGCCGGCGCAGACCGCGCTGGCCGAACCGTTCGCGCCGTATGGCACCGCCAAGGTCGATATGCACGAGATGCCGGTGACGAACGTCGTGTTCGACGTCAATTACGAAGACCCGAAGCAGTTGAACATTCTCTACAACTTCATCAAGAACACGCAGAAGGAAACCAAGGGCAAGGTGGTCGTCGTCACGCACGGGCCGGAACTGCGCGCGTTCGCCAAGGAGAACTACGAGAAATACCAGGGCATCATCGACAACCTGGCTGACCTGGCGAAAGCGGGTGTGGAATTCAAGATGTGCAACAACGCGATGAAGGCGGCCGGCTTCAAGGCGGAGGACATGCACGGTTTCATCACCGTCGTGCCGGCCGGTTTTCCCGAACTCGTCTACTGGCAAGGGAAGGGCTACCAGTACGTCAATCCCCTGCCGCTGTCCGTGCGGGATGTTCGTTACATCGATCAGCCGCAGTTGAAAAAATGAATCCGGCCGCGACGCCGGCGATTTGATCGCGGGGCGTCGGTCCCACGGCTGCGAAACCGCATCTTCGAGCCGACAAGTATGGTTTGCCAAGCCAGGCAGGCAGGTAAATGAGCGTGTCGACCATGCAGCGAGTCGGATCGGCGCCGTATCAACAGTCGCTGGACGAGGTATCGGCCGCGTTCGATACGGATTTGCAGATCGGCTTGAGTCGGGAGGAGGCCAAGACACGGCTTCGACGACACGGAAGGAATGAACTGACGGCGGAGCAGCCGGTGCCGGCGTGGCGGAAAATGCTCGCCCAGTTCAAGGATGTGCTCGTCATCCTGCTCCTCGTCGCGGCCTTGATTTCGGCTGCGCTCTGGCTGTACGAGCGTAATTCCGCACTGCCTTACGAAGCGATCGCGATTCTCGCCATCGTGTTGCTCAACGCGATCATGGGTTATGTCCAGCAATCGCGTGCCGAGCAGGCCGTGGCGGCGCTGCGTCAGATGTCGGCGGCGCAAGCGCATGTCGTTCGCGAAGGCGAGCGGCAAAGCATTGCCGCGACGGAGATCGTGCCGGGCGACGTTATCCTCATCGAAGAAGGCGACACCATTCCCGCCGACGCGCGGGTGATCGAATCCACCGCGTTGCAGACGGCCGAGGCGGCGCTGACCGGCGAAAGCCTGCCGGTATCGAAAAGCGTTGCGCCGATCGCGCAGGAGGTCGGCGTCGGCGACCGTGACAACATGATCTTCAGCGGCACGGCGGCGACGTACGGACACGGGCGGGCGATTGTCACCGCGACCGGCATGCAGACCGAGATGGGACGCATCGCCGGCATGCTGGAAGCCGCGCCGGACGAGCAGACGCCGCTGCAGCGGGAACTCGACCGCGTCGGCAGGATGCTGGGCGTCATCGTCGTCGCCATCGCGCTGTTGATGATCGCCACCATCCTGATCGTCGAAGACGTGCGTGGTCTGCAGGCCGTTTTCAGTGTCCTCATCCTCGGTGTGGCGCTGGCGGTTGCAGCCGTGCCGGAAGGTCTGCCGGCAGTGGTGACCACTGTGCTCGCGATCGGCGTGCGGCGCATGGCGAAGCGCAACGCAATCGTGCGACATCTCGCGGCAGTCGAGACGCTTGGCTCGGCCAATGTCATCGCTTCGGACAAGACCGGCACGCTGACCAAAAACGAAATGACCGTACGGACGGTCGCCACGGCGAGCGGGCGCGTGAGCTTCGACGGCACAGGTTACGCCCCGGAGGGAACTGTGCGGCGCCCCGATGGCGGCGCCATCGATGACGGTCTGCGGTTCGAGTTGTTGCGTGCGCTGACCGTGGCGGATCGCGCCAACAATGCCGTGCTGCAACAGGAAGGCGGGCGCTGGATGGTGCAGGGCGATCCGACCGAAGGCGCCCTGATTGTCGCGGCGCGCAAAGCCGGCCTGGAGGGCGAGGCGCTCGATGCGCGCTTTGAGCGCATCGCGGAGATTCCCTTCTCGTCCGAGCGCAAGCTCATGAGCACCGTTCACAGCGACGCGCAGAAGCAGGAACGCGTGCTCGCCCTGACCAAGGGCGCGCCGGACGTGTTGATTGCACGCTGTACCGACGAACTTGTTGGGGAGCGGACGCGACCGCTGACCGATCAACGTCGCGCGGAAATTCTGCAATTCAACGAGAGGCTGGCGGGAGAGGCGCTGCGCACGCTCGGTGTGGCCTTTCATTCGCTGCCGAAGGACGGTTTCGGAGGAGACGATGCCGGCGAACGCATCGAGCAGGATCTTGTTTTCATCGGCCTGATCGGCATGATCGATCCGCCGCGGGCAGAGGCGAAGGATGCCGTGGCGCGTGCCAGGAGCGCCGGCATTCGTCCGCTGATGATCACCGGCGATCATCCGAAGACCGCCGCGGTCATCGCAGCGGAGCTGGGCATCGCCGAAGATGGACACGCGCTCACGGGTGCGGAACTCGAACGAATGGCGGAGGGCGCGCTGGATCGCGCGGTAAAGAAGGTATCGGTCTACGCGCGCGTCAATCCCGAGCATAAGCTGCGCATCGTCAGGGCGCTGCAGCGCGGTGGCGCGATCGTGGCCATGACGGGCGACGGGGTCAACGACGCGCCGGCGCTGAAAACCGCCGACATCGGCGTCGCCATGGGTGTTACCGGAACGGATGTGTCGCGCCAGGCTGCCGACATGGTGCTCGCCGACGACAACTTCGCTACGATCGTCGCGGCCGTCGAAGAAGGGCGCGGCATCTTTTCGAACATCAGAAAGTTTTTGCGCTATCTGCTGTCGTCCAACATCGGCGAAGTGATGGCCATGTTTTTCGGCGTGTTGCTGGCGGATGTCATCGGGCTGATTCCCGGCGCTGCCGGTGGCGTGGCGCTGCCGTTGCTGGCGACGCAGATTCTGTGGATCAATCTGGTCACCGACGGTGCGCCGGCGCTTGCGCTGGGCGTCGATCCGGCGAGCGAGGACATCATGCGCCGGGTGCCGCGACCACGCGATGAGGGAGTGATGACGCCGCGCATGTGGAAAGGGATTGTTTTTGTCGGCGCGATCATGGCGGTCGGTACGTTGTTCGTGCTCGATGCGTCGTTGCCCGGCGGTCTGATCGAGGGTGCGGGCGATATGCCTTACGCACAGACGATGGCGTTCACGACGCTGATGCTGTTTCAGCTCTTCAACGTCTTCAACGCGCGGTCCGATGAACGCAGCGCATTTCGCGGGCTGTTCAGCAATCGCTGGCTGTGGGCAGCCGTGGGGGTGTCGCTGCTATTGCATGCCGCGGTGATTTACCTGCCCGGCCTGCAGCAGGCGTTTTCAACCATGAGTTTGAGCGCGGGAGACTGGCTGCGCTGTGCGGTTGTGGCGAGTTCGGTGCTGTGGTTGCGAGAACTGAGCAAGGTGTTTACACGCGCGACGCTGTCAACAAACGGCGGAGTCACCGCATGAT
>DATCWO010000061.1:0-4038 GCA_036566325.1 Burkholderiales bacterium
GGCGACACCAATGCGGTGTATGAATCGATCGTCGTGCGCGACATTCAGGACGCCGCCGACTTGCTGCATCCGGTATATGAAGCGACCGACGCGCATGATGGCTATGTAAGTCTGGAAGTCTCGCCCCATCTGGCGCACGACACGCGCGGTACGCTGGCCGAAGCGCGGCGTCTTTGGAACATGGTCGATCGACCGAATCTGATGATCAAGGTGCCGGGTACGAAGGCCGGCATTCCGGCCATGGGCGAACTCATCACCGAAGGCATCAACGTCAACGTGACGCTGCTGTTCTCGCGCTCGGCTTACAACGAAGTGGCCGACGCCTACGTCGCGGCGGTGGAGCGGCGCGTGAAAAAGCGCGCCGACGTGCAGCGCGTCGCGAGTGTCGCGAGTTTTTTCGTCAGCCGTATCGATACGGCAGTGGATGCGGCGCTGGAAAAGCTGGCCGAGAAATCATCCGAGAAGCGGGACGCTGCGCTGGCCTTGCGCGGCAAGGTTGCCATTGCCAACGCCAAGCTCGCCTATCAGAGCTACATGCAGCGCTTTACTTCGGAGCGCTGGAAGGCGCTTACGGCACAGGGCGCCCAGACGCAGCGCGTGCTATGGGCAAGCACCAGCTCCAAGAATCCGCAGTATCGCGATGTGATTTACGCCGAGGAATTGATCGGCGCCGATACGGTGAACACCTTGCCGCCGGCAACCTTCGACGCGTTCCGCGATCATGGTGTGGTACGCCCCAGCCTCACTGAAGACGTGGAAGGCGCAAAGCAGGTACTCGCGCAACTGGAGCGCCTCGGCATTTCGCTCGATGAGATCACCGATCGCCTGCTCGACGAAGGACTCGCGTCGTTCTCCAATTCCTTCGACAAGCTGCTGGCTGCGATCGCGGCACGGGTGACAACGACAGTCGAGGATTGAGAAGGGGCGGCCTGCTCTTCGCGGTCAGCTGGCCTTGTCGATCCAGATCTGCACTGCTTCGCCGCCCGTTTCGATGAAATCGCGATTGGTCAGCGGCTGCCAGCCGTCGGCAATCTGCTTACCGTTGACCTTGGGCGGGGCGCCTTCCACGCGCGCAACGTAGAAGCCGTCGAGGCGACGCAGAATGGCGGCGCGTTCGGTGCCTTTACCGATTGTGTGCAGCGGCCGCGCCAGTGCGATTTCATTGCCGATCGTGCCACCTTGAATCACGCGCAACATACCGTTCGCGTAATTCACGTTGGCTGCGCGCGCGGCCGGCACCAGCGCGCTTGTCACCAGACCGGGTGGCGATTGCGGTGCGCGTGCCCGCTCGATCACCATGGTTCGATCGCCTTCGCCATTCATGACCGTGCGGTGGTCGACGTAGCGAATCTGGAATTCGCTGACTTCAACGACATCGCCGTGCCGCAGCAGGTGGCGCGAAATCCGCTCGCCGTTGACGTAGGTGCCGTTCGAGCTGCCGAGGTCGAGAAGGATGTGGTCATGCCCGACCACCTCCACCTGTGCGTGCATCTTGCTGACGGAAGGATCGTCCAGTTGAATGAGGTTGCCGCTGGCGCGACCGATGGTCAGGCGCGCGTCTTCGATGAAGCGCGAGCCCAGCATGTTGTCGTTGCGACTGATGACGAGTTTGGCCATGTTATTTAGCGCTTCGGCCGAACAGTCGACCGAAAAACCCTCTATGAGTTGTTGCCGGCGCTGCGGACGCCTGCGGTGCGACGGGCTTGCGTCCGTCCTTCACCTTTACCAGCACGACCGAAATATTGTCCAGGCCGCCACGATCATTGGCCATCTCGACCAGCGTGGTCGCAGTCAAATCGAGATTGGGTTGCAGCATCTCGAGCGCAAGCGCGATGTCGGCATCGTCCACCAGGTCGTGCAGGCCGTCCGAGCACAACAAGTACATGTCCTGCGGACGCACCTCGTGTTCGGATAAATCCGGCGCGACGGCTTCTGCGGAACCGAGCGCGCGCGTCACCAGATGACGGCTTTGCGAAAGACGCGCCTCGTTGTCGGTCATTGTGCCGGCGCTCAACTGTTCCTGGACGAAGGAGTGGTCGATGGTCAGGCGTTCCAGCAGACCGTCGCGAAAGCGGTATAGCCGGGAGTCGCCGACATGGGCGATCGACACGCGATCGCCGCGGAACCAGGCCGCGACGAGCGTTGTCGCCATGCCCTGCATGGCCGCATTGCCTTGGGCCTGGGAGTAGATCGCATTGTTGACTGCGTAAAAGGCGTCCCGCACCGTGCGCTCCGGCGGATGCGGGCTTTCGCGTCGCAGCGCATCGAGCAATTGGGTCGTGGCAAGGCGGCTGGCAATGTCGGCGCCGCGTCGCGCCGCCATGCCGTCGGCCAATGCCGCAATGCCGCTGCGCGCATCGACGGCAACGCTGTCCTCATTAAAGGGACGCACCCGACCCGGATCGGTGCGGCTGGCAACTTCTAACTCGTGACGAATCATCCCGTTTGTCCTTGCCCTTATCGGGGGCGGATTGTTGTGGACTAATTCACGCGACTGCGTGGACGACGAAATAGTAGGCGTGCGCTTCGGGGCGACCAAGAGCAATATGACAATGTATTGTAAAAAATAATGCGTTTAGTCACGTTCCGTCTGCTTCTGAGAGCGGTTCTTTGACAGAATGCGTTCGTACACGGCGCTTCCTTAACTTTGTTGCGGCCACGGAGATCGTGAGTTGAGGTGGCCAAAAGGCTTCATACCGGTTTGTGATTGTAGTCGCTACTCGATCAGACATAAGAAACCCTCAAATGCCTGCAATGGTTGAAGAACAACAAAGACTGGGGCGATACGAGTTGCTCGCGGAAATCGGCCGCGGGGCAATGGGGGTGGTGTACAAGGCGCGCGACCCGATCATCGATCGCGTTCTCGCGATCAAGACGGTCGACTTTCGCGGCCTGGGCGCAGTTCAACCCGGCGTGCAGGCGCGCTTTTTTCAGGAAGCGCAATCCGCCGGCCGATTGAGTCATCCCAATATCGTCACCATATTCGACGCCGGCGAAGCCGACGGCTGTGCCTACATCGCCATGGAGTTGCTCGAAGGGCCATCGCTGCGCGAAGTGCTCGACCAGAGCGCGCCGCTGTCGGTTACGCGCGCGCTCGAAATTGCCGGACAGATCACGCGCGGTCTGGCGTATGCGCATGAGCATGGCGTGGTGCATCGGGATGTCAAACCGGCCAACGTCATCCTTGTCGCGCGTCGCGTGAAAATCACCGACTTCGGCATTGCGCGGCTGCCGTTCGGGGCTTCCAATGCGCAGAGCGAATTGGCCGGTTCGCCCAAATACATGTCGCCCGAGCAGGCGCTGGGCGAAAACGTCGATGGCCGTTCGGATCTCTTTGCCCTCGGTACGGTGTTGTACGAAATGCTGACAGGCAAGCAGCCTTTCCTCGGCGAAAGCGTGCCGCAAATCATGCAGGCCGTGCTGCTGCACGAACCGCCGCCGCCCAGCATGCTGAATCCGCTGGTGCCACCAGCGGTGGACGCCTTTGTTCGGCGTGTGTTGTCGAAGCAGCCCGAAGCGCGCCCACCGAGTGCACGGGCATTGCTGCGCGATCTTGCCGCGTTGCTGAAGGAAATCGGTGGATCGCACGGTCGTGCGAGCCGATCGGAGCATCGCCATCGCAGTCGGCGTGTCGTGAGCGAAGGCGACGCGACCGTGCTGCTGCCCTCTGTGGAGAAAAAAAGTCGTCGCGGGGCGGGTTTGCGGATTGCGCGTCATTGGTGGTACGGCGTCGCGGCGATGTTGATCGCCGGGGTATTGACCACAGTGGCGCTGAAAACTTATCGCGTTTCACCGGCCGTCGCCGTACTGACCGAATCCGCGCAAGCGTCGCCGGAGACGCTGCTTGCCGTTGCCGCAACGGATGGCGCCGACGCTCCGTTCGAAGTGGCGCGCGAGCGCGAGGATGGGGGCAACGCAGCGACCGACGTGAAACCGAAGAATTTGAAGTCGAAGAAATCGAGCGCACGCGTAAAAACAGCCGGGGCCGCGCGCCAGACATCGCCGGCGCAACCGGCTGCCGCCGTCGTCGCCACGGCG
>DATCWO010000050.1:0-9047 GCA_036566325.1 Burkholderiales bacterium
GAACAATAAGCGGTAGCCTCGCAATTCAGCACCCGCAACCGGGAGGCGATATGGCCGAGGACAGCAGCGTCAACGACGTTTTCCGTTTCGTCCAGCTCCGCCCGCAGCGGACGGTGCCCGACTCCCGGCCGATTCTGCTCCTCGATCGAACGGCGCTGGTAACGCGGCTTGCCGGCGCGGGCAGCGTTTCCAAACGTGCGGAAATCGCCAACGGCGCGCTGGAAGTCGGCTCGGTGCAGTCCGTCGCCGACGTGCCGCTCGGCGCTGAAATCGCGGCGGCACTGCAAGCGCTGCGAGAGCAGGAAAGCGCGACGACGGACGATCTGCGCCAGCAGCTTCCGGACCTCGATGCGACGGTCAACAGTCGCGACTTTCCCGCGAAACGCGAAGCACTTTCCGACACGCTGCTTGCGGCGTACTTCGCCACGCAGGGATTTCCCGATGATCTGGGCGCCCTGCAGGACATCTACCGCGTCTACCATCTGCCGCCTGCGAACGACGAAGACGCAGAGGAGCCGCTGGCGCAATTCCTTACGCGACCGCTGCTCGCGCCGGCCATGCCGCGCGCCGAGGCGTCGCGCATGCAAAGAGCGGGAAACGAGACGCCGCCGAGCGATGCGGAGCGCACCGCCCTCACCTCGGCCATTGATGAACTTGCCCGCCTCGACCGGCGCGAATTGCTGGAGCAGCCCGGCGAGGATGGTCTCGCGCGCGGCGCGACGATCCCGTTCACCTTGAACGCCGCGGCACGTACAGCGGTTTCGGGCGAAACCGCCGCAGTGCTTCGTCAACGCGGGATCGATCTCGCCAAAACGCCGATCGACGTCGCGGTGCAGTCGCTGTTCACCGAGAAAGTGAAGATTTTCGACCGGCCGATCAAATGGCCGCGCCCGCCGGTCGTGCCGCAACCCGGCGTGACGCTGCCACCGCCGCCGGCCCACGCGCTCGTGCGCCCGGCCGGCGTCGCCGATCTGCTCGTCGTCAAGCAGCAGATCAAGCGCTACGAAGCCGGCGAGATCGCGCACGTCGAGAACGTACTCATCGGGGAGAAGAAATCGCGCGCGCATCGGCGACTCGAGCGAAGTGAAGAAACGTTCGTGAGCGAAACGGAGACCACGCGCACGCAGGAGACGGAACTCGAAACCGCCGACCGCTTCGAACTGAACCGCGAAGCATCACGCACTATCGAGAGCGATCAGAAGCACGGGTTCGGACTCAGCCTGTCCGGCAAATACGGCCCCACCGTGGAGTTCTCATCCACGTTCTCCGCCGAGGCGTCCAGTTCTTCGGAAGAAACCACCAAGAGCTCATCGCGTTACGCCAAGGATGTGGTGAGCCGGTCGCTGGAACGCCTTACCGAGCGCGTCCGCGAGGTGCGTACACGAACGATCATTCGCGAGACGGAAGAAACGAACCTGCACGAGCTGCACAACGAAACCGAAGAGCACGTAAGCGGCATCTACCAGTTCCTCGAAAAAATCTATGAGGCGCAGGTGTTCAACTACGGCATCCGCGAAATGTTCGACTTCATGATTCCGGAGCCGGCGTCGTTCTTCTGGTACGTCGAACAGAACCCGACGCTCGACGTGGACCTGCCTCCGCCACCGGAAAAGCTCGAACTGTTGTGCCCGGATGCGTCGCACATTACCGAAGACACCGCGATACCGCTCGCAGCCGAGTTCGGCGCGGACATCGACGGGCCGCCGCCGCTGTACATGCTCATCACGGTCGGCATGAAGCATGGCGAGGACAACGCCAGCGAGAGCGGCAGTCCGCGCAGCGTGCAGCGCGCCGAACTCACCATACCGGCCGGCTATCGTCCGCTGCGCGCGCGCATCCGCGGCCTCGCACTGACCGATGAACATCCCGTTATCGGCATCAGCATCGCGGGCGAGCGCGTGTTGTGGAAGCCGGGACAGAACGATCGCGTGGCATTGAGCAACGGACAGAAGATGGCTTACGAACCGTTGCTCAACATGAACCTCGATGCCGAGCCGTACGGCTTCAGCACCGAGTCGAAGCTCGCCGTGTCGATCATCGCGTACGAGACCAACACCTATTCGGTCGAAGTCGCGGCGGTCGCGACGCGGACAGCGCAGCTGCTCGAGCAATGGAAGCTCGCCACGTTCAAGAAAATCCGCGCCGCGTACGAGGACCGCGTGCGCGAGTACGAACAGAAAGTCGAGGCGCTGCGCGCCGAGGCCGAAGCGAAGGCCGAACGCGAAAACCGCATGCCGTTCGGCGCGCCGCCCGCTGCGAACCGGCAGACGATCAACACGGAATTGAAGAAGCACTGCATCTCGATGATCACGCAGCAGCGCTACGATGCCTTCGATGCGACCAAAAACGGCGCGCCGCCTTTCTTCGACTTCACCGAAGCCGCCGCCGAAGGCGCCTTCATCCGCTTCTTCGAGCAGGCTTTCGAGTGGGATCAGATTCAGTACGTGTTCTATCCCTACTTCTGGGCGCGCAAGACCACCTGGGTCGATCGCTTCACCAAGCAGGAGATCGATCCGTTGTTTCTCGAATTCCTTCGTGCCGGTTCGGCGCGCGTGGTGGTCCCGGTCCGTCCGGGATTCGAAACCGCGGTGACGCATTTTCTCGAGACCGGCAAGTTGTGGGGAGGTAAAGGCGAACCGCCGCGGATCAACACGCCGCTATATGTTTCGATCATCGACGAGATCCGCGAGCGCACCGGTGCGCCACAGGGCGAGAAAGCCGTCGGCGAGCCGTGGGATGTGCGCGTGCCCACCGCACTCGTCTTAACGCGACAGACTGCCGACCTGCCGAAGTGGAAGCGCACGGCGCCCGGCGAATGGAGTTGGCTGCCGGATGAAGGACCCGGCTGATGGCAACGAAGACCGTTGTCTTCGTGCAGGGCGGCAAGAAGGAGGAAGCGCAGTTTCCGTGGATGTTCTTCCACCTCGACCCCTTCGAGGACCCTGATCCGCCCGAAGCGGTCAAGCTCGTGTACTTCGACTACTCGACCGGCCGGCGCAAGACCTGGAACAAGATCGTGCTGAAGCGCGGCAAGGAACCTGAGGCAAAACCGGACGATGACTCCGCCATCGGCAACGAGACCAATCCGCGCCAGCGCGACGGCACGGTGGATATGAGCACGACCGTCGCCTCGGTGCTCGCGCTCTACGAGTGGGTGAAAAGCCAGCCGAAAGCCACCATCCGCTCGCTGCAGGTGTTCAGCCACGCCACGTCGCAGGGACCGATCCTGCACAACACCTGGGAATACGGGCCGGACGGCACGCAATTGGGCATCCTCGACGTCGAGCAGGATCGCGACTTCTTCGATACCGACTTCCGGCCGCGCGACTTCTTCGGCAACAACCCGCTTGCGGGCGCCGAGGGTGAGAAGTTCGCGGCCGCATTCGCGCCCGACGCCCTCATCAAGCTGTGGGGGTGCTTCGCGCTTGATACGCCGCGCGGATTGATGCGCGAATACTTCAAAGCACCGCGCGGCGCGACGGGCGATACACAGCGCAAAGCGCATCTCAAGGACTATCTCTTCTGGATCGAGGACAGCTTCGCCATGCTGATGGCGAACAAACTCGATCTGGCGGTGTGGGCGTCGGCGCCCGGCTACGGCTCCGAGCCGCACACCACCGTGCCGATCAGCCGCAAGCGCACGCTCACGGTGAAGTACCGCGGCAAATTCCCGCCGGACTTGCGCAAGGACCAATGGTGGCGCGTCTCGTGGTTCTTCCGAAACCAGGATCGCGGTGCCGAGTTCTATACGCGCGTCCTGAAGGCGCGGGTCGATAAGACCGACTTCGTCGAATACCGGAAAGCATGGTTCGAAGTCGCGCAGTTTTCCGTCACGCAGGAATTCACGCCATACATCACTAGGCAGCTCGCCGCCAAGCTCTGGGATGAAATTCAGGAACGAGCCGCGACCATGAATGTGCACGCGCCATGAAAGCCAACACCGTCGTCGTCGTGCAGGGCGGCAACAAAAACGAAGAGAAATTTCCGTGGATGTTCCTGCACCTCGATCCGTTCAAGGACCCGCCGCCCGAGCCGATCGACTTGGTGTATTTCGACTACCCAAACGGCAAGCTGAAAATTTGGCGCGATCACACGTTCGTGCGTGGCAAGCACCCCGTTGCGCCCCCTGACGAAGAGTCCGATCTCGAACCCAAGGTCAAAGCGCGCCTCGTCACCGGTGACCTCGACGAGGACAAACCCGAGCGGCCATCCGTCCTCGCGTTCTACAACTGGATGAAGGCCCAGCTGGCTGAGACCATCCGCTGCCTGCATGTTTTCAGTCACGGCTGGCAAGGCGGCCCGATCATCTGGAACACCTCCGAATATGGTCCGGACGGCACGTTGATGCGCATGTGGGACGAGCAGAATCGCGATCCGCACGACACCGACTTTCGCATCCGCGATTTTTACGGTGATAACCCGCTTGCTGGAGCCGAAGGCGCGAAGTTCTCACTCGCCTTTGCGCCGGGCGCATTCATCAAGCTTTGGGGATGCGTCGCGGTCAACAGTGAGCGCGCGCCGCTGCGCAACTACATGAACACACCGAATGGCAAACAGCACGACATGACGCGCAAGGCGCATCTGCTTAACTATTTACATTCGGTTAACTTGTGCTTCCCCATGCAGATGGCGCGCGCACTCGACCTACCCGTATGGGCCTCGCCCTGCGGCTACGGTTCGGAGCCTTTTACCGACGTTCCCACCAATCGCGGCAAGCTGCTTGTGACCTACAAGGGCAACTATCCGCCGGACCTGACGAAGGAGCAGTGGTGGCGCGTGTCGTGGTTCTTCCGCAATCAGGACAAGGGCGCGCAGTTCTATCAGGATGTTCTGAAAGCACGTATCGATCCGGGCGATTTCGTCGAGCACACCGAAAATTGGTACAAGGCCGCGAGAATGGCGGCCGTGATGATGGGCGTTGAACGCAATGTCATCGATGCGCCGCGTGCGCTGCAAAACCGCGTCACCGATCCGATCAGGGAAGCGTGGGAAAGAATGTCACGCGGGCCCTGAGTGGCACGCCCAATGCGAGAGCGGTCGACCGTCTTTCAACTACTTCGTTTCAAGCGATTTCGCGATACCTGACCATTCACGTTGAATAGCGCCGTGAAGAGTGCGCAGCGCTGAACCGCGTTCGCCTCGAACGCGCGGTCAGGCATGCCCATCCACGCCACTGTGTCGGAGCACCGCTTCAATGAAGGATTCGGCATTGAAGAACGGCGCCTCCTCCGTAAAGAGAATCGGCTCTTTCGCGGCTGCCATAAATATCGGCTCAGCAACCATTCGACCGCCATCGCCCATTTCGTCGACAAGGGCCTGAGGGAGTTTGCCGCTTATGATCAGGGCCGCCATGGCTTGCAGCCTGGAGTGAACTGCGAACGCCTTGTAATGCTGCCCTTCAAACAGACGCGCAACGCAAGTCGTTCGCCCCTCCCAATTCCGTTGTTCAGGTGGAAGGTGATGAACTTCGTCGCTTGCAAGAACCAGGTCTTCCACCGAGACAGCAACCGAGTTGAGGCAAGCAATCACATTCGCGGTCTCTTGATCCATGAGCATGCCTCACGTGATGTTGAGCCTCGCAAGGAGGCGCAGGCGACCTCGAAAAGGTCGCCTGCGCTTGCAGCGGTCCGACAACGAAACTCAGGCGGCGGCCGCGAATACTGCTGTGCGTCGACGTATACGGCCTCCGGCGACAAGATCGTAGCGATCGAGCATCATGACCTTGTCCCACGCCGCCACGAAGTCCCGCACGAACTTTTCCTCGGCGTCGTCGCTTGCGTAGAACTCGGCCAGCGCGCGAAGCTGCGAGTGCGCTCCGAAGACGAGGTCCGCGGATGTCGCCGTCCACTTGGGCTTGCCTGTGACGCGGTCGGTGCCCTCGTACACGTTCTTCTCCGAGACGGAGGGCCTCCATGCCACACCCATATCAAGCAGGTTGACGAAGAAATCGTTTGTCAGCATGCCGGGCCGGTCGGTGAACACGCCGTGCTTCGATCCACCGTGGTTTGTGTCGAGAACGCGCATACCGGCGAGTAGAACCGTCATTTCGGGCGCGGTCAGCCGCAACAGATTGGCGCGGTCCAGGAGACGAGTCTCCGGCGACAGCGGATCGTCCGCGCGACAATAATTGCGGAAGCCGTCG
The DNA here is from genome assembly GCA_036566325.1 of Burkholderiales bacterium. Classification (GTDB taxonomy): domain Bacteria; phylum Pseudomonadota; class Gammaproteobacteria; order Burkholderiales; family SG8-39; genus ZC4RG42. The sequence goes on from DATCWO010000050.1 coordinate 6,143, forward strand.
CCGACGGGTTCGAGCACGTCGAAGATGTTCACATCGGTCTGCTCTTGCGACGCGTCTGTGCGGCCCGGCGTAAATCGAACCGTGATCGAGTGCCCGGCGTCCTTGGCCGCTTTTTCCACAGCGGCGCACCCGGCGAGGACGATCAGGTCGGCGAGCGAAACCTTCTTGCCGCCGGACTGCGCGCCGTTGAAGTCATTCTGGATGCGCTCCAGGGCTTGCAGCACCTTGGCCAGCTTGGCCGGCTCGTTGACCTCCCAATCCTTTTGCGGCGCGAGTCGGATGCGCGCACCGTTGGCACCGCCTCGCATGTCGGTCCCACGGAAGCTGGCCGCCGCTCCCCAGGCAGTGGACACCAGCTCCGAGATGGACAGACCAGAGTTGAGGACCGTGCGCTTGAGGTTTGCAACTTCGTTCTCGCCGATGAGCTCATGATCAACGCTCGGGACCGGGTCCTGCCACAGCTGCGGCTCCGGAACCCATGGGCCCAGGTAGCGCGGGAGGGGGCCCATGTCGCGGTGCAGGAGCTTGAACCACGCTTTGGCGAACGCGTCGGCGAGCTGGTCCGGGTTTTCGTGGAAGCGCTTGGCGATCGGCGCATAGATCGGGTCCATTCTCAGGGACAGATCGGTCGTCAGCATCGTCGGCGCATGGCGCTTGGACGGATCGTGCGCATCGGGCACCGTATCCTTCGCCTCGGGATTCTTAGGCGTCCACTGCTTTGCGCCGGCGGGGCTCGTCGTCAGCTCCCACTCGTACTTGAAAAGGTTTTCGAGGAACCCGTTGTCCCACTTCGTCGGGTTGTTGGTCCATACGCCCTCCAGCCCGCTGGTGATCGCGCAACTGCCTTTGCCGCTGCCGAATTTGTTCTCCCAGCCCAAGCCTTGCGCGTGGACGGGGCATCCTTCGGGTTCCGGACCGACGTTGTCGGTCGCCGGTGCAGCACCATGGGTCTTGCCGACCGTGTGACCGCCAACAATGAGCGCGACGGTCTCCTCGTCGTTCATCGCCATGCGGGCGAAGGTTTCGCGAATATCCCGGGCGGCAGCCAACGGATCGGGATTACCACCGGGCCCTTCAGGGTTCACGTAGATCAGGCCCATCTGCACGTTGGCGAATGGTTTGGCGAGTTCCCGGTCGCCACTGTAGCGCGCGTCGCCCAGCCAAGTGTCCTCTGGCCCCCAGAAAACCTCCTCGGGTTCCCAGGTGTCATGCCGGCCGAAGCCGAAGCCGAAGGTCTTGAACCCCATCGATTCATAAGCCACATTGCCGGCCAGGATCAGGAGGTCGGCCCAGGAAATCTTCTGCCCGTACTTCTTCTTGATCGGCCAGAGCAGCCGACGCGCCTTGTCGAGATTGGCGTTGTCGGGCCAGCTATTGAGCGGGGCAAATCGCTGCTGACCATCGCCGCCCCCGCCGCGCCCATCGGCGATGCGGTACGTTCCGGCGGCATGCCACGTCATGCGGATGAAGAGCGGCCCGTAATGACCATAGTCCGCGGGCCACCAGTCCTGCGAGGTGGTCATCACTTCGATGAGATCGCGCTTCAGCGCGTCGACGTCCAGCTCCTTGAAATGCTTCACATAGTCGAAGTCATCCTCCAACGGGCAGGACAGGTGCGAGTGCGTGTGAAGCACCGAAAGATCCAACTGGTTCGGCCACCAGTCCCTGTTCGTCCTCGGCCGGCCTGTCTTGAGAGTCGGAGCGGGAATTGCGGGGTTCTCGCTTTCGCTGACACTTTGGGTGTTTTGCTTGTCGGGCATCTCCATCTCCATCGGTTAGGGTGGAACGTCTTTGGAGTAGCTTCGGAAGAAAATTAAGCGTAGGCCGCTGCCATTAAGTAGGAAATGAATTTTCTCGATGGAGACAATAGGGGCGATCCATCGAGCGCCTTCTGAGCGGCGTACCTGGAAGCAAACAGCGGTCCCCGAACCGATTGCTCCGCGGCGACTGTCGCGCGACGAGTCAACCCAGCCCGGGACGCCTCGCTGCGGGGAGTTGTCTAGAGACGGCACACCTCCGTGAAACGCCGCAGGCGGACGCAGCCTATATCGCATTGCCCGGAGCGCAACGTCATCGATGCGCCGCGCGCGCTGCAAAACCGCGTGACCGACCCCATCGAAGAGGCGTGGGAAAGAATCGCTCGCGATCCATTCTGAACGCCTGCGGCCTACGCAATCACCCGCATTGAAAGCAGTACAGCTCTTCGCCCCTGAAGGTTTTGTCCGACGCGGGCAACTTATGAAAAAGCATGCCATTTGCAGAGGCCGCCTACGTCCGCCAAAGCGCCACAGTTCCCAAGCTGTGCGCCAACCATCTCTGGATGGTCGTGGAGGTTCGCCACATGAATGTTGCGCTACTCGTAGCAATCGTCGGGCTGCTCACTCTTGTGGCGGCGGAGTGGTGCGGCTCTTGGAACAGACCCAAAGGTCCGAACGATGATCCACCCATTCTCGGACCAGGCGATCTGTACAAACAGGTGCAGGCACTCGCTGCAGAGATGGCCAATATGAACGGTCGGACGGCAGAAGAACTGGAAGAGTTGCGCTTGGAGATCACGCGTCTGAGTCTCGAAGTCACGGCGCTGAACGAGTCTTACCAAACGTTGGCAAGGGTGATGCAGTTACCGGGATAAGCCCTACCGTCGCTGCAGTCGTGTGACGCGCCTGTCTCCGCCCGGTGGGAGCGGCACGTCACACCACCAGGTTTCGATTGATAACTTCGTGGTAGAACGATGCGCTCAGCTTCGGTGTGCGTTTCTGCGTCGCGTAATCCACGTGAATCAGACCGAAGCGCGTGCTGTAGCCGTCTACCCACTCGAAGTTGTCCATCGTGCTCCAGTGGAAATAGCCGCGCACCGGCACGCCCTCGGAAGTTGCGCGCTGCAACTGCGTCAGATAGCTGCGCA
>DATCWO010000224.1:0-2900 GCA_036566325.1 Burkholderiales bacterium
GGAAAGAATCGGTCGTCGGTAAATTGACCAAAGGTCTGGGCGGACTGGCCAAGCAACGCAAAGTGACGGTTGTGCAAGGTGTGGGGAAATTCGATACGCCGAATTCTCTAGTCGTCGAGGGCGCGGACGGCGCGAAGCGCATCACCTTCGATCACTGCATCATTGCCGCGGGTTCGTCGGTCGCGCGCATTCCCGGTTTTCCCTACGACGATCCGCGCGTCATCGATTCGACCGGCGCGCTCGCGCTGCAGGACACGCCGAAACGTCTGCTGGTCATCGGCGGCGGCATCATCGGTCTGGAAATGGCGTGCGTGTATGACGCGCTGGGCAGCAAGGTGACCGTCGTCGAACTGATGGATGGCCTGATTCCCGGCGCCGATCGCGATATCGTCAAGCCGCTGGAGAAGCGCATTCAGAAGCGTTACGAAGCGATTTATCTCAAGACCAAGGTGGCGAAGCTGGAAGCCAAATCGAACGGCTTGCTGGCAACGTTCGAGGGGCCGAACGCTCCCGCGCCGCAGCTGTACGACCGCGTATTGATGGCGGTCGGTCGCCGCCCCAACGGTCGGGAGATTGCGGCCGAAGCGGCAGGTGTGCAGGTAAACGAGCACGGCTACATCCCGGTCGACAAGCAGCAGCGCACCAACGTGCCGCACATTTACGCCATCGGCGACATCTGCGGCGAACCGATGCTGGCGCACAAGGCCACGCATGAAGGAAAAGTCGCCGCAGAAGTCATTGCCGGACATAAGGCGGCGTTCGATGCGATGACCGTACCGTCCGTCGCCTATACCGATCCGGAAGTGGCGTGGATGGGTTTGACGGAAGAGCAGGCCAAGCGTGACGGTATCGCTTACGAAAAGGCCAGCTTCCCCTGGGCCGCGAGTGGACGCGCGCTATCGATCGGCCGTGACGATGGACTCACCAAGCTGCTCTACGATCCGCAGAACAAACGCATCCTCGGTGCCGGCATTGTCGGCGTCAACGCGGGGGAATTGCTGGCGGAGACGGTGCTTGCGCTCGAAATGGGCGCCGACATGGAAGACATCGCGCTGACGATTCATCCGCATCCCACCCTGTCGGAAACGCCCGGCTTCGCCGCCGAAGTTGCGCTCGGCTCGATTACGGATATCTACGCGCCGAAGAAGTGATGCTGGCAGCGCGGCATCCTTGCCGCACTGCCAGTAGACGTCAGCGTTCAGGCTAACGGGAACTCAGTAGAAGCGATAGCCGTACACGGTGCCGAACGTGGCGGCGCTGCGTTCGGCGTCCGGACCTTCATGCAGCCCCGCGCCGAAGCGGTGATCGAAGCCGAGTATGGTGGAGACGTACTGATTGCGGCCGAAGTTATAGCGCCACGACAGCCGAAAGCCCGCGCCCGGCTCTACGGTATCCCCAGCCCTGAAGGCGAACGGATTGTTCTCGCCGCCGAGGCCTGGATCGCCGGGCGCGCGAACGCTTACGCCGCCGTCGATGCTGATGCGATGTTTGCGGTTCAGACTCAGGCCGTAGCTCGCACCCATGTCGAGCCAAGTGGCACGTTCCGCTTCGTCTTCCTGGTGCAACGCGGAACCGATCGTCAGGTTGCCCATCTGGTAGCCGACGTAGGCGCCGCTTTGCGGTAAGAGACGCAGGCCTGAACCGTAGCCGCGAGCTCGATCGGCATTCAGGCCGGTACCGCCCAGTGGCGCGACGAATAGACCGTGCGCAGTCTCGTCTTCCGTCGTTTGCCCGCGTAACGCCTGCGCATCGGCCGGCGGCGACTGCATGGCTGCGGTACATGCAAGGGCGAGGGTGAGGATCGATATTCTGTTCATGCGCGGCTCCGGCAGAAGCACTGGGATTCGATTCTAAGACAGCTGTGGCCGACATAATGAAAACAAGTTTGCCAAAGCAAGCAAATGGCCCGGTTGTAAGACTAGAATCCGTCGGAGAATCGACTTAGCCGGGACGTTGGCATGACCCAGGATGAATTGAAGCGCGCGGTGGCGCGCGAAGCGATCAAATACGTAGTGGACGAGGCAGTGATCGGTGTCGGCACGGGCTCCACCGCGAACCATTTCATCGAGGAACTGGCAAAAATCAAGGGCCGTATTCGCGGCGCGGTCGCCAGTTCCGAACAGACCGCTGATCGTCTGCGCGCGCACCGGATCGAAGTCTTCGATTTGAATAGCGTCAACGAGTTGCCGGTCTATGTCGACGGTGCGGATGAAATCACGCCGCACTTCGCCATGATCAAAGGTGGCGGCGGCGCGTTGACGCGCGAAAAAATTGTCGCCGCGGTGGCACGCCAGTTCGTCTGCATCGCCGATCAAAGCAAGCTGGTGAACGTGCTGGGTGCGTTTCCGCTGCCGGTCGAGGTTATTCCGATGGCGCGCTCGTATGTGGCGCGCGAACTGGTGCGGCTGGGCGGGCGCCCGCAATTGCGCGAAGGCTTCAAGACCGATAACGGCAACATCATTCTGGATATTTCCGGACTCGACATTCTCAATCCAGTCGAACTCGAAGCCGAGATCAACAATATTGCCGGCGTTGTCACATGCGGCTTGTTTGCCCGGCGTGGTGCAGACGTGCTGTTGTTGGGCACGCCGTCCGGCGTCGAAACGAAGCGCAGAGGTTGAGCGGCGGACATGCACGCCCACGACGCGATCCCGCTGTTATGCTAACGGGTTCGTAGAGGAGGAAGTCATGTCGGAACATACGTCCAAGCAGTTCGACACGGAGTTGGAGACCGTTCGCACGCGTGTGCTGCAAATGGGCGGTCTGGTGGAAGAGCAGATTCAGCGCGCGATCGATGCCTTGAGCAGCGGCAACATGGAGGAGATCGAGCTGGTCAAGCAGAACGACCATCGCGTCAACGCCATGGAAGTCGAGCTGGACGAAGCCTGCAGCCACATCAT
>DATCWO010000048.1:0-2676 GCA_036566325.1 Burkholderiales bacterium
GCCGCTTGGGCCGGCAGCCGTGGTTGCCGGTGCGGGGGTCGGTGCGTATGTCGGCTCGCTGGTCGGTGGTGCATCCGCTTCGCGCGATAGCAATATCGAAGATGCATCGCGCGCCGAACCGATCGATCGTCCTGCAGGCGCCATGGTGTCGGTCTACGCCGATCGCGTCGGGGAACTCGAGGCGATCAAGACTTTGCGTGGCCACGGTGCGATCGGTATTGAACGTGCGGATGGGCATTGGGTTGACGGCAAATGGGCCGACTTCGATCCGCATGTCCCGCCGCGCCTGATTCAGGACGAGGCCATGCCGCGCCGCGACGAGGGCAGCGACGGCGCGCGCTAGAACGCCAGATGGAGAGTTGAATGGTCGCACGCGCCGAAGTGCAAATGATCACGCACCCTCGCTCGGCTTTATCGAAGCTGCGTCGACGCTCGATCGTCGATTTGCGCGCGCATGCACGTTTGTGACGTGACCATGCTGTACGCCGCCGAAAGCGGGGGCGTGCGGCGTTACGTCGATACCAAGCGCGCCTGGTTGCGACAGCATCCCGAGCATTCCCATACGCTCATGATTCCGGCGGCGCGCAGCATGCCGCCGGAGCCGTGGACGATCGCGCTGCGCAGCGTGCCGTTGCCGCTGTCGCACGGTTATCGGGTGCCGCTGGGAAAAGGCGAGGTGACGCAGAAGCTGCTGCGTGTAAGGCCGTCCGTCATCGAAGCCGGCGATCCTTATCACCTGGCATGGGCGGTACTCGATGCGGCCGTCGCGCTTGATGTGCCGTCGATCGCCTTCTGCCATTCCGATCTGCCCGAAATGCTCGGTCGTCGTTACGGGGTGCGCGCCGAGCGCATGGCGGAAAAATACGTGCATCGACTGTATGAACAGTTCGATCTCGTCCTCGCGCCCAGTCTGGTGATGACCGAGAAACTGCGCAGCATCGGCATTCGACAGGCGCATCGCCAGCGCCTGGGCGTCGATCTGCAGGTGTTCAAGCCCGCTCGGCGCAACGCTGCGCTGCGCGAGGCGCTTGGTGTCGATGGGCGCAGCCGCCTGTTGGTCTATGCCGGCCGCTTCGCACCGGAAAAAAATCTGCCGCTGCTGTTTCAGGCCTTGCGCAGCCTGGGCGAGCGCTACACCCTGGTGCTCGTGGGCGCCGGTGCATTGCCGCCGAACGTCCCGCATAACGTACGCGTGCTGCGCTTCATCCGCGATCGCAACAAGCTCGCCACACTGCTCGCCGGTTGCGACGCCTTCGTCCACGCCGGTGCGGAGGAAACGTTCGGCCTGGCAGCGCTCGAAGCGATGGCCTGCGGTCTGCCGATTATCGGCACGCACGCGGCCGGCATCGGTGAACTGGTAAGCGAGGATATCGGTGTCCTCGTGCAACCGCACAGCGCAGCGGCAATGGCCGAAGGGATCGCCGTGCTGTTCGAGCGCGATCTGCCCCAGCTCGGCGCACGCGCGCGCGCGGTCGCGCATTACTACGACTGGGAGAGCGTGCTGCCGGAACTGCTGCAACGTTATCGCGGCCTGCGCGGTGGTGCAGCGTCCGTTCGGCACACATGTTGAGCGTACGGGGAGAAATGCGCGCTTTATGCGTCTCGATTCACGATGTGGCGCCGGCGACGTGGTCGCAGTGCCGGGATTTGCGTGACGCGGTGCATAAGGTCTGTCCGCGCGCGCCCGTGACGTTGCTCGTGGTACCGAACTATCACGACGGCGGCACCGACACACCGCCTGCCTATCTCGAATGGTTGCGCGCATGTGTTGCGCGGGGCGATGAAATTGCATTGCACGGCTACACCCATCGGGACGAGCGTGCGCGCGACGCTCATGGCATGCAAAGTCTTGCACGCCGCGTCTACACCGCGAGCGAGGGCGAATTCGCCGGCTTGTCGCATCAGGAAGCCGTGCGCCGCATCGCGCGCGGACGTTTATGGTGCACCTCGCACGGTTTGAGGGTGCGCGGCTTTGTCGCGCCGGCGTGGCTGCTCAGCGATGGTGCCTGGGCCGCGTTGGAGCAGTTCGATTTCGAATACACCACCACGCTGACACGATTTTTTGCATTGCGGACACGACAGCGCGTTTTTGCGCCGAGCGTGGTGTACAGCACGCGCAGTGGTCTGCGACGCACGCTGTCACGCGGCTGGAATCGCGCGCTGCTGGCCGCGACCACGCGCGCGTCGCTGGTGCGCGTCGGCTTGCACCCGGCGGATGCGCTGTACCCCGGTGTCGCGCACCACGCGTGGAAGTTACTTGATAAGCTTGCATGCGTGCGCGAACCCATGACGAAGTACGCTTACGCACAGCAGTTGAACGAGGCGCGTCAGACGGTGCGCATATCCGATACCGAGCGCACCTAGCGCAACGGACCGTCGCCCTACGGGCGTCGCGCTGCGCTGTGCCGCATAACATTGCACCTTGTAACCTTTGCCTGCGTGTGAGGAACCGATGCCGCCCAAGGTCGATTTGGTGAACCAGCGTGCCGATGAGCCGTTTCGATTGCTGGTCGAAAGCGTTGTCGATTACGCGATCTTCATGCTCGACCCGCAGGGCAACGTGCAGACCTGGAATCGCGGCGCGGAACGCATCAAGGGTTACACCGCCAGCGAGATAGTCGGCAAACATTTCTCCTGTTTCTATCCGCCTGAAGCAATCGCGATCGGCTGGCCGGC
>DATCWO010000310.1:0-6739 GCA_036566325.1 Burkholderiales bacterium
GTCTCGACCATCAGCCGCTCTACAGCCGCAACGTTTACAGGGAACTGCAACAACTATGATGATTGAACTGGGCGTCAATATCGATCACGTCGCCACCGTGCGGCAAGCGCGGCAGACTTACGAACCCGATCCGGTCTGGGCAGCTGTGGAAGCGCACCTGGGTGGCGCCGACGGAATTACCGTGCACCTGCGCGAAGACCGTCGCCACATTCAGGACGAGGACGTGCGTCGCCTGCGCGAACTCACGCATATCAAGCTCAATCTCGAAATGGCAGGGACCGCGGAAATGATCGACATCGCCACGCGCGTGCGACCGGAGATGGCGATGCTGGTACCGGAAGGCCGGCACGAGATCACCACCGAGGGCGGGCTCGACATCCTCGCCCAGGAGAAGCGCTTGCGCGAAGCCGTCGTGCGTCTGGCCGACGCTGGCATCGTGGTGAGCGTGTTCATCGACCCGGACGTGCGGCAGGTCGAAGCGGCGCATCGCATCGGCGCATCCGTCTGCGAAGTGCACTCCGGACCCTATGCGCACGCTTTTCATTCGCGTGGGCGCGACCCCGAAAGCCCGGCCGTGGTGAAAGAGCTCGAAACCCTGGCGAAAACCGGCGCGGCAATTCGCGAGCTTGGCATGCGCTTCAATGCCGGCCATGCACTGAATTACTTCAACGTCGAACCGGTAGCGCAATTGCCGGGCGTGCGCGAACTGCACATCGGCCACTCCATTGTCAGTCGCGCCGTGTTCGTCGGCATGCGCGAAGCGGTGCGCGAGATGAAGGCGCTGATCGTGCTGGCGAGTACCACGCAGCGACGGACCTGAAGCGATGATCGTCGGGATCGGCATGGACCTGATCGAAATTCCGCGCGTCGAAGCGGCGCTGGCGCGGCATGGCGAGCGCTTCGCGCAACGCATTTTGACCGAGCACGAATATCGAAGATTCCAGACGCACGCCAAACCGGCGGCTTATCTCGCCAAGCGCTTCGCCGCCAAGGAAGCATTCTCCAAGGCAATGACCACCGGCATGCGCCAGCCGGTCAGTTGGCGCAACATCGGCGTGCTCAATCATCCTTCGGGCTGTCCGTATTTCGAACTCGCTCCCGAACTGAGCGTGCTGGTGGAACAGCGTGGCATTGTGGCGATGCACGTGAGCATCACCGACGAGCGCAGCATGGCCGCCGCCTACGTCATTTTCGAGGGCCGCCCCGCATGACGCTCGCACTTCCGCTCGGCCCGGTCATGGTCGATGTAGCCGGCACGACGCTCAGCGATGACGAACGCGCCATGCTCGCCCATCCGCTGGTCGGTGGCGTCATCCTGTTCGCGCGCAATTACCAGTCGCCGGACCAGTTGAAATCCCTCACCGCCGAGATCCATGCGATACGCAGCCCCGCGCTTTTGATCGGCGTGGATCACGAAGGCGGACGCGTGCAGCGCTTCCGCGACGGTTTCACCCGCCTGCCGCCGATGCGCACCCTTGGGCGGCTGTACGAGCGCGAACCCGCGCTGGCGCGCAATCTGGCGCGCGCCATCGGCGTTGTATTGGCGAGCGAACTGCAGGCGCACGGCGTGGACTTCAGTTTCACGCCGGTGCTCGATGTGGATTTCGGCAGCAGTTCGGTCATCGGCGACCGCGCTTTCCATGCCGATCCGCACATTGTCGCGGAACTGGCCGGCGCGCTGATCAAAGGACTTGCTGCCCTCGGCATGGGTGCGGTCGGCAAACACTTTCCCGGCCATGGCTATTGCGCGGCGGATTCGCATATCGCCATGCCGGTCGACGAACGCCCGCTGGAAGACATCGAGCGCACCGACATGCAGCCGTTCCGCGCATTGTTCCGGCGCGGCCTCAGCGCCGTCATGCCGGCGCATGTGGTCTATCCGCAAGTCGATGCGAACCCGGCCGGATTTTCGCGACGCTGGCTGCGCGACATCCTGCGCGGACAGCTTGGCTTCGACGGCCTGATTTTCAGTGACGATCTGTCCATGGAGGGCGCCAGTGTCGCGGGCGGCCCATTGGAGCGGGCGAGGGCGGCGCTGGATGCCGGCTGCGACATGGTGCTGGTGTGCAACAAGCCGGAATCCGCACGCATGGTTCTGCAAGGCTTGAGCGCGCCACCGATCAACGCCGCGCGCCTTGAACGCATGCGGCGACAAACGCCGCCGGCGTTGATCGATCAGCAAACATCCCGGCAAGCGCATGTCGCCGTGCAGGATGCACTGACGAACGGAGCACTGGTCTGAGCGGCTCGCACACGCATACGCATCGCGCCGGGCGTCATCTCGCGTTTGGTCTTGCCATTACCTTCTGCTTCGGTCTGGTCGAAGCGGTCGCCGGTCAATGGGCCGGATCGTTGGCGCTGATTTCCGATGCGGGTCATATGCTGAGCGATTCATTCGCGCTGGGCTTGGCGGCCTTCGCCGAACGCCTGGCGCATCGGCATCGCACCGGCGATGAGTTGCATCGCGCCGAAATCACCGCGGCACTGATCAACTCGGTGCTCATGGCGCTGATCGTCGGCTGGATCGTTTATGAAGCGATCCAGCGCCTGCGGATGCCGCAACCGGTGGACGGCGAGGTGGTCGCACTCGTAGCGCTGGTCGGCATCGCAGTGAACGTTATCGTCGCCAGAGTCATCTCCCACGGCGCGCACACGCTCAATACACGCGCCGCGCTGCTGCATGTATTCAGTGATCTGGCCGGCTCGGTTGTGGCGTTGATTTCCGGCGTGGTGATTTATCTAACCGGCTGGCTGCCGATCGATCCGATGCTGTCCCTGGTCGTTGCCGCCCTGATCGGCTTTGCCACACTCAATTTATTGCGCGAGGCCTGGACTACGGCACGCGCGGAACGACGCCGATGACCTACCCGACCTATAAGCCTGAAGTGTTCGACGTGGATTGTGTGCAGTGTCCGCGCCTGGCAACCTTTCTCGCCGGCGTACGCCACACCCATCCGAGCTATTACGCGCATCCCGTGCCATTGTTCGGGGACGCCAACGCGAGTCTGCTCATCGTCGGCCTCGCACCCGGCATGCACGGCGCCAACCGGACCGGCCGGCCGTTCACCGGCGACCACGCCGGCATCCTGTTGTACGAGACACTCTACAAATACGGCTATGCGAATCGCATCGGCAGCGCCGATCCGGGCGACGGCCTGGTGCTGACCGATTGCCGTGTCACCAATGCGGTGAAGTGCCTGCCGCCCGCGAACAAACCGAATACCGATGAAATCAAACGCTGCAATCAGTATCTATCCGCCGAACTGGCGAGCTATCCGCCGCGCGCCGTACTCGCGCTGGGGCGCATCGCGCACGACGCGATCCTGATGGCACGCGGCCTGAAAGCGAACGGCTATCGCTTCGGCCATCATGCCGTGCACGATCTACCTGAGGGCCTGCGGCTGTACGATAGTTATCACTGCAGTCGATACAATACCCAGACCCGACGACTGACTACGGCGATGTTCGAAGCGGTGTTTGCGGATATCGCCGCCTATCTCGGCCGATAGGGAAGCCTCGACGAAGCCGAGTATGGTCGCGAATGGTGCGCCAACGGCGACGTCCTGAACCGTTAAAGCCTTAATCGGAGTCCCCCAGCGTTCCGTATGCCTGCCGTGTTCGACAGCGCCACATTTCTTGCCGGACTGCCGCATATGCCCGGCGTGTATCGCATGCTCGGTGCCGGTGGCGATGTGCTGTACGTCGGCAAAGCGCGCGACCTCAAAAAGCGGGTGTCCTCCTACTTCCAGAAGACCGGCCACGGGCCGCGCATCCAACTCATGATCGGCCAGATCGCGGCGATGGAAATCACCGTGACGCGTTCGGAGGCGGAAGCGCTGCTGCTGGAAAACAATCTCATCAAGTCGCTCACGCCGCGCTACAACATCCTGTTTCGCGACGACAAGTCCTATCCTTATCTGATGATCAGCGGCGACACCTATCCGCGCCTTGCCTTTCATCGCGGCGCGCTCGACAAGAAGAACGCTTTCTTCGGCCCGTATCCCAACGCCGGTGCGGTGCGCGAAAGCATTCAGCTGCTGCAGAAGGTGTTTCATCTGCGCACCTGCGAAGACGCGGTGTTCATGAACCGCACGCGACCCTGCTTGCTGCATCAGATCAAGCGCTGCTCCGCGCCATGCGTCGGCCTGGTGGACGAACAAAGTTACCAAGCGGATGTTCACAACGCGCTGATGTTCATGGAAGGCCGGGAAGACGATGTGCGCACGGCGCTGGCGGAGCGCATGCAGGAAGCGGCGCAACGGCAGGACTACGAGCAGGCCGCGGTATTTCGCGATCGCATCCAGTCGCTATCGAACGTGCAGGGACGGCAATACGTCGATGTGAACAAGGCCCTCGATGCCGACGCGGTCGCCTGCGTGGTCGAACACGGCATGGTCTGCGTCAACCTCGTGATGGTGCGCAATGGCCGCTATCTCGGCGACAAGAGTTTTTTCCCGCAGCACGCCGAGGATCATGCGGCGGCCGAGATCGTGAGCGCCTTTCTGGCGCAACACTACGCCCAGAGCCCGGTGCCGGCCGTCATCGTCCTGGCCGAAGATGTCGACACGGAGGAACTGGACGGACTGCTGTCCGATCTTGCCGGCCACGCGGTGCAGATCGCCAGCCGCCCCATCGCGGAACGGCGCGCATGGCTCGAAATGGCGCAGCGCAACGCGCAACATGCACTTGCCCAGCGCGTGCGCGAACAGGGGACACAGGAACTGCGGCTTGCCGCCATGCGCGAGGCACTCGCGTTGCCCGGTTCGGTGCAGCGCGTCGAATGCTTTGACATCAGCCATACGCAGGGCGAGGCGACAGTCGCATCCTGTGTCGTGTACGATCAACTCGGCATGCGAACCTCCGAATACAGACGCTACAACATCACCGGGATCACACCGGGCGACGATTACGGCGCCATGCGCAGCGTGCTGCAGCGACGCTATGAGAAAGTTACGCGAGGGGAGGGCGTGGTCCCCGATCTGATTCTCATCGACGGCGGACGCGGGCAGATCAATGTGGCGCGCGGCGTACTGGAAGATCTGGGGCTGGGTGAGATCGCGTTGATCGGTGTCGCCAAGGGACCGGAAAGAAAAGCCGGCATGGAAGAGCTGATCCTCGCGGACGGCAAACACAGCTTGCAGTTGCCCCCCGACAATCCGGGCCTGCATCTGATTCAGCAGATTCGTGACGAAGCGCATCGCTTCGCCATCACCGGGCATCGCGCAAGGCGCGCAAAAGCACGGGTAACCTCGAGCCTCGAGGGAATAAGCGGCGTGGGCGCCAAGCGCCGACGTCAGTTACTGGAGCGCTTCGGCGGTCTCAAGGGCGTGGTCTCGGCGAGCATCGAAGATCTTGCGCAGGTCGAAGGCATCAGCCGCACCCTGGCCGAGCGCATCTACAGGGAGTTGCACTGACGTGCCGTTCAATCTACCGATCTTTCTCACCTGGTTTCGGATCGTCATGATTCCGCTGCTGGTCGCCATTTTCTATTTACCGGAAAGCTGGTTCTCGCTGGCCGAGAAAAATCTTATTGCCACCATTGTCTTCACCGGCGCCGCCGTCACCGACTGGCTGGACGGCTATCTGGCGCGCAAGTGGAATCAGACTTCCGCATTCGGCGCCTTCCTCGATCCGGTCGCTGACAAGCTCATCGTGGCCGCCGCGCTGATCGTGCTGGTCGACCTTTCGCGCGTGGATGCAGTGCTTGCGTTCATCATCATCGGTCGCGAAATCACCATCTCCGCACTGCGTGAATGGATGGCGAAAATCGGCGAAACGAAGAGTGTCGCAGTCAACTTTCTCGGCAAGATAAAAACCGTCGCGCAACTGGTCGCGGTACCGATGCTGCTGTATTACGAACCGATCGGCCCGCTGCAGCCGGCCATACTCGGCACCTGGCTGATCTGGGCCGCCGCGGTGCTGACGCTGGCGTCGATGTTCTACTACCTGAAGCTTGCAAGTCCGCGCGCATTCGCGCGGCGCGGCACGACCATTTGATCGAGTGTTTCCACGCGCGGCATGCTTGACCCGCGTTATTCGGCTGCGTAGAATGCGGCCTCGCTCAGCGGGAGTAGCTCAGTTGGTAGAGCGCAACCTTGCCAAGGTTGAGGTCGCGAGTTCGAGACTCGTCTCCCGCTCCAAATTTCATGCGAGGGAAGGCTTTCATGCTTTCCCTTTTTAGTTTCCGCACTTCGATCGTCAAACGACCTAGTGCGGCGCCTCACGCGGCGGGGTGGCAGAGTGGTTATGCAGCGGCCTGCAAAGCCGTGGACGCCGGTTCGATTCCGACCCCCGCCTCCAGTTTGTTCCTCTTCGTGGAGCGACGCTCCGCAGAGGTTGTGATCGCCGCTGCTGCGCGGGCTGCGGCGAACGTTTCCAGCGCTGGCCTCGCATGTTCAATCCGTTAGCAATGACATACTTTGCCTTCGCTCGCGCAGCTGCGCTGGCTCGCCAATAGAATTGTGATCGGTAGCGAGATGCGGGCTTCGTTCAGCGTTTATGAACCGCGCAATTGCGAGTCCTTAGCTTTAAGGGAATGGCATACTTTGCCCTCGCTCGCCCAACTGCGCTGGCTCGCCAATAGAACTGTGATCGGTAGCGAGATGCGGCCTTCGTTCAGCGTTCATGAACCGCGCAATTGCGAGTCCCAGCTACAAGGAATGGCATACTTTGTCCTCGCTCGCCCAGCTGCGCTGGCTCGCGACCTTAGTTGCCGTATGAAGATCTCGAAGCCCGGATG
>DATCWO010000142.1:0-2185 GCA_036566325.1 Burkholderiales bacterium
TCGAACCGGGTGTGATCCAGGTCACCGCGCGGCGCGCGGTTCCATGCGCGCGATTGTCAAGGGCCGCATTACCCTTCAAACCCTCGCTAATCCTGTCGTTCCAGCCCAACTTTCATTGACCGTTCCACTCTCAAAACGGTAAGATCGCTCGATTTTGTTTCGGGCGGTCCAATGCGCAAAAAACTGGTCGCTGGGAACTGGAAAATGCACGGCGGCCTCGCGGCCAATCAACGCTTGCTTGACGGTTTGAAATCGAGCGAGGCGCGGTGGCAGGGCGTGTTGAGCGCAGTGTGTGCGCCGTTCCCATACTTGCAGCAGGTGCGCGATAGTTTGCGCGGCTCGTCCATCGCCTGGGGCGCTCAAACATTGAGCGAGCACGATGTCGGTGCGTATACCGGCGAAGTGTCGGGCGCAATGTTGCGCGACTTCGAATGTCATTACGTCATCGTCGGGCATTCGGAGCGGCGCCAGCTGTATGGCGAGCGTGATGCACAGATAGCGGCGAAATTTCAGGCCGCGCAGCGTGCGGGACTGACGCCGATACTGTGCGTGGGCGAAACGCTGGCCGAGCGCGAGCAGGGCGCGACCGAAGAAGTGGTCGGGCGGCAACTGGACGCGGTGCTCAACGCTGCGGGCGTGACGGCGCTGCATGAAGCAGTGCTGGCGTACGAGCCGGTGTGGGCTATCGGGACAGGGCGCACGGCGGCGCCGGAGCAGGCGCAGGCGGTACATCGGTTTCTGCGCGAGCGGGTTGCCGGACGCGACAGCGCGGTGGCGGCGGAAGTGAAGATTTTGTATGGCGGTAGCGTGAAAGCAGCCAATGCGGCCGAACTTTTTGCGATGCCGGACCTGGATGGTGGATTGATTGGCGGTGCGTCGCTGGTCGCGGATGATTTCATCGCGATCTGCGAGGCGGCGAAAACGGAATAGCGAACCAGCCTTTAGGCTGAACAGACTGCGATAAATGGAACTTTGGCATACGGTGCTGTTGGTCGTGCACATCATTGCGGCGCTGGGAATCATTGTCCTGGTGCTGCTGCAGCAGGGTAAGGGTGCGGACATGGGAGCGGCGTTCGGCGGCGGCTCCTCCGGCAGTCTGTTCGGCGCAACGGGCTCGGCCAACTTCCTTTCGCGTTCGACAGCGACGTTGGCGGTGGTTTTTTTCCTCACCAGTCTGGGGCTTGCCTATGTGGCGACCAACAAACCGGCAAGCAGCGGCTCGGTGATGGATGCGGCGCCCGTACCCACGGCACCTGCGCCGGTCAACGAAGTGCCGCAACCAGGCAGTGCGGCGCAACCCGCGGCGCCGGCCGGTGCGGAAGGTTCGCAGGCGGATCAGGTGCCGAAGTAACGAAGTAAGAATGACATTGCGGGCGCCTGGCGCCCGAAACAAGCCGACGTGGTGGAATTGGTAGACACGCTATCTTGAGGGGGTAGTGGCGAGAGCCGTGAGAGTTCGAGTCTCTCCGTCGGCACCAACGAAGTGGAACGCTGTATTAGTGGTTTTTTGCGGCACAAGCGGAACTTGACGCGCAGCGTCTGTTCCAGATGATTGGAAGGGTGTGAGCGTAGACGGCCTGCCGGCCGTGATCTCCCACCTCTAGAAAAGCGGTAGAGCATGCTCGCGGAATACGTCCCGGTTCTTTTGTTCATCCTGGTCGCCCTGGGGTTCGGTGGCCTGCTACTCGGATTGGGTTGGACGCTTGCGCCGAACCGCCCCGATGCCGAGAAGCTGTCCCCCTACGAGTGCGGTTTCGAGGCGTTCGAGGATGCGCGCATGAAGTTCGACGTGCGTTACTACCTCGTTGCCATTCTGTTCATTCTGTTCGACCTGGAAATCGCGTTCCTCTTCCCGTGGGCGGTGACGCTCAACGACACCGGCGCGTTCGCGTTCTGGTCGATGATGGTTTTCCTGGCCATCCTCGTCGTGGGTTTCATCTACGAGTGGAAGAAAGGCGCGCTGGAGTGGGAGTAGCAGGCCACTACAGCCTAGAGGATTAAGAGTCATGGGTATTGAAGGCGTATTGCAAGAAGGCTTCGTCACGACGACGCTGGACAAGGTGATCAACTGGACCCGCACCGGCTCGATGTGGCCGATGACGTTCGGGCTGGCCTGTTGCGCGGTGGAAATGATGCACGCCGGCGCGGCGCGTTATGACCTGGATCGCTTCGGTATCGTGTTTCG
>DATCWO010000194.1:0-4543 GCA_036566325.1 Burkholderiales bacterium
GCGGTAGCGTTGCTGTCGTGAGAGAGCGGTAATGGATAGCGCCGTTCTAAGCCTGTTGGGCGCTTTCCTGCTCTCCATAATCGGTCTTTTCGTTTTCATCTGGTCGATGCGCAAGGGTTTGCTCATCGAAAACCCCACGGCCGCTTCGATGATTTTTGCCAAGGGTGAAATCGGCCGGGTTGATGACCCGGCGCTCGCCGGCGGCGAGCACGAGCGGATGCAGGTCGCTGCGCGCGAAGAAGGCGACACCGGATCGCAAGCCGATCCGGCGGAAATCGAAGACCGCATCGATTCGGACCGATCGAGTTCGTTTCCCGTCTTCATGTTCATCGCGTTTGCGTGCTTCTGGCTGCTCATCGGTTCGGCTGCCGGCCTGACCTCTTCGATCAAATTGCACCAACCTGATTTTCTGGTGGAACAGGCTTGGCTCAGTTTTGGCCGGCTGCGCACCATCCACCTCAACGCAGTGATGTACGGCTGGGTCTCGAACGCATGTCTGGCCGTGATCCTGTGGCTCCTGCCGCGTCTGTTGCGCACCCGCCTGTATGGCGCGATGTGGACCATGCTTGGCGGCACGTTCATCAATGCCGGCATCGCTGCCGGGATTGGCGCCATCGCCACCGGCTGGACCGACGGCATGGAATATCTGGAGATCCCATGGCAGATCGGCATTTTCATCTTCGCCGGTTTTGCACTGATCATCCTGTCGGCGCTCTACACACTCGCCAACCGACGGGTCGAGCACCTGTACGTCAGCGTGTGGTACCTGGTTTCGGCGCTGCTGTGGATCGCGCTGCTCTATCTGGTGGCCAAGCTACCGGGCGTGCATACCGGCGTACAGCAGGCCACCACCAACTGGTGGTACGGCCACACCGTCCTCGGTCTATGGCTCACGCCGGTCAGCCTCGGCGCGATCTATTACTTCCTGCCCAAGATCATCGGTCGGCCGATACGCTCGTATAACGTGTCGCTGCTCGGCTTCTGGACGCTGGCATTCTTCTACGGGCAGGTCGGCGGCCACCATTTGATCGGCGGCCCCGTTCCGGGCTGGCTGATCACGCTATCGATCGTACAGAGCGTGATGATGGTGATCCCGGTGATCGCCTTTACGATCAATCAGGGCGGCACGCTGTGGGGACGCATGTATCTGGCGCGTTACTCGCCCACCTTGCGCTTCATGATGCTCGGCGGCCTGATGTACATGGCGTCGTCGCTACAGGGTTCGCTCGAGGCGTTACGCAGCGTGAATGACGTCACCCACTTCACTCACTTCACGGTCGCGCACGCGCATCTGGGTGTGTACGCGTTCGTGAGTCTCGTGCTCTTCGGTTCGATCTATTTCATGTTGCCCCGGGTACTGAGCTGGGAGTGGCCGTATCCGAAGCTGATCACGCTGCACTTCTGGCTGGTCACAATCGGCATCGCAATCTATTTCGTCTTCCTGACCATCGGCGGCTGGCTGCAAGGTACCGCAATGCTCGACGCCACACGGCCATTCCTGGATTCGGTGCGCGTCACCCTCCCCTATCTCGAAGGACGAAGCATCGGGGGCGCGCTGATGACGCTAGGCCATATCGTGTTCGTCGGCCATTTCTTCGCGATGGCGCTGCGCTTCGGGCCTCGCCGCACCGGCGCCGCGCTGTTCTGGCAATCGAAATTGGAGCCCGCGCTTGGAAAATGAACTCAAACTCGCGGCCGGCGCGGTCGTCGCACTGGCTGTCGCCGCTTCGGCACTCGTTGTGATGCCCTACATACAGGTGCGTGACATCAAGCCGGCAGCGGCACTGAAGCCTTATACCAGCGCGCAATTGCGCGGTCGCCAGGTCTATATTTCCAACGGCTGCATGTACTGCCACACACAACAGCCGCGAGATCGCAACATGGGACCGGATGCCGAACGCGGCTGGGGGCGCGCTTCGGTGCCCGGCGATTACTACTACGACAAGCCGCATTTGCTCGGCAGCATGCGTACCGGCCCTGATTTATTCAACATCGGCGTGCGCCAGCCGAGCAAAGATTGGAACCTGGGCCACCTCTATCAGCCACGTGCTTACGTACGCGGCTCGATCATGCCGGCCTATCCTTTTCTGTTCACCGTCAAAAGGGCTACAGACGTCGAGCAAGGCGATCAGGTTGTTGCGCTTCCTCCCGGCACCATCGAGTCGGACCAGGCTGTGGTCGCAAAGCAGGAAGCGCTGGATTTGGTGACCTACCTACAGGGGCTGGACCATACCTACCCGGTTCTCCCCGCCGAGCCCAAACCCTAGCCGCGCGAGATCGATCCCATGTCCAACCTACCAGAACCTTCTCACTCGGCTCAGCAACGCGAGCACTCCGAACCCTCTGAAAGCCTCCGCCCCGTGCCGCTGGTTGTCGTCATTGTCACCCTTGCGATGGTGATCATCGGCGCGGGCTATATTCTGCTGTCCGATCCTTTCGGCGCTTCGGAACTTGGCGACCAGCGCACACTGGCCGACCTTCGTCCCGCTGTGGCGCAGACCGGCAAGAGCGTCGATGGCAAGCAACTGTTCAACGCGCAATGTGTGACCTGCCACCAGGCAACCGGACAGGGACTGCCAGGTGTGTTCCCGCCGCTCGACGGTTCGGAATGGGTGAACGGCGACGAGCGAATTGTGGCGAACATTCTGCTGCATGGCATCAACGGCGAACTCGCGGTGGCAGGTACGACCTATAAGGGCATGATGCCGGCGTTCGGCCATCTCGGAAACGAACAACTTGCGGCGGTGGCAAGCTATGTGCGCTCCGCCTGGTCAAACAAAGGCGGACCACTGAAGGCCGAGCTTTTCGCTCAGGAACGCAGCGCAACTCCGCGCACTACGCCATTTAACGCTGCGGAACTCGAGGCACTGGGCCATAAGCCTTGAGTGCGCGAACACAGCAACCGGGCGGCGCTCATGTCGTCGTAGCGTTGCGCCAAAGAGAGTCGGGTTAGCGCTGTGCTGCGCACCATACTGGCGAGTGCATTTTTTGCGGCCCTCTCGTACGCAAGCGCGCACGCGCTGACACACGACTTCCAGGTCTGGACCGCGGAAGGCGCGCGTCGTCTTGAGGTTGCGCTGAACCCGGTGACCCCACCGGCAGTGGAATTGTTCGCGCCGTGGGCGCCCAGTCAAAGGTTGGACCACATCCTGGCCGACGGTCACGCTGCAACGATCGTCGACTTCATCTACACCCGTTGCACGACCGTTTGCCTTTCGCTCGGCAACACGTTCCAGCAATTGCAGACGGCCATCGTCTCCGCAAATCCGTCCGCTGTGAATCCACCGGTGCGACTGCTATCGATCAGCTTCGATCCGGTACACGATGACCCACAGGCGCTCGGGCAATACGCCGCTCGACTGCATGCCGATCCGCGTGTGTGGCGTTTTGCCGGCCCGCGCAATGCGCATGACCTGGCGCAACTGCTAAAACCTTATGAAGTGGTCGTCATACCCGATGGACTCGGCGGCTTTGAGCACAACGCGGCCCTATTGGTGGTCGACCCGACGGGCCGTCTCGTTCGCATTTTCGATTATGCAGAAGCCGATCTCGCGCTCGCTTACGCGCGCTCGATCGCCGCGGAATCGAACGCGCGATGAAGGTGCCGCGTTTGGGTGCGCGCGCGCAGAGTTGGGTCGGGTTCGGATTGCTGACGATACTGATACTGACTCCGCTGCACGCCGCGCTCGAATCGTCGATGAGCCGGCACATGCTGATTCAATATCCGGCGCTGATGCTCAGCGGCGCGTTGCTGTCCGCGGCCGTGCCAGGCGTTCTGCGACGCCGGCTCGCGCCATGGAACGCGCTCGGCCTAAGCGGCTTCGTGGCAGTTGCGCTATGTCTCGCTGTGTTGATGATCCCGCGCGTGCTCGATCTGGCACTGGACGACCCCGGCGTCGAGGCCGGAAAGATTCTCGCGCTGATCGTGGCTGGTGCGTTGCTGAGGCATTCGTGGCGAATCGGCGGCCTGTTGATTCAGGCTTTCTTTCTAGGTTACACGCTGCCGATGATGGGGGTCGTCGGCTCGCTGTATGAAAGCGCTCCGGCGCGGCTATGCAACGCTTATCTGCTCGACGACCAGCAGAACCTCGGTCAGGGACTGATCTGGCTCAGCGTCGCCATCGCACTGATCTGGCTGGCGCGTGCCGGGCGCTGCCTGATGGCACGGCCGTAAATCAGGAATTAACTAGCTTAGTGCGCACGAACAACTGCCCATGGTGGATGCCGGGGACATGGTCATGCGGCTCATTGCTGAGCAATGGCTGGCGCTGTACCTGGGTCCGCCCGCGCGGTCAGAGCCTGGGCAGGCGCCGACTGCAGCAGTGCCTCCAGCCGCTCGATGCGATGTCGGTGCGGTGTGGTGATGGCATAAAAATGTTCATGCAACTGCGGGCATTGTCCGACCGTGCAGAGCAGCCCGTTGCGCAATTCGTCCTGCACCACCACCTCAGGTAGCACCGCAAGCCAGCCGCTGTCGCGCGCGATCAACCGCAGCATTGCCATGTCATCCACTTCGGCGCGCACCTGGGGCTTGACCTCGGCC
>DATCWO010000152.1:0-4802 GCA_036566325.1 Burkholderiales bacterium
CGGCTGAACTCGCTCGGATTCCAATCGACCATCCAGCTCAGCTTCGACGGGTCGTAGTCCGGCCGATCGATGAAGCTGTTGTTCGATGCGTAATCGACATCGCCGCTATCCAGTCGATCGAAACGAAGGCCCGTGCGCCAGCGCGGCATGAACTGATAGACGCTCTGCACATACCAGCCGGACTGGGTCGAGGAAAAACGATCGGCGAGATCGGCGTTCGCGATGTCGTACGCGAGGTCACCCGATTCGCGCCGGCGGAAGTATTCGGCCTGCAACTTGAGATTCGTTCTGCTTGCGTTGCCGTCCGGCGCCCACTTCCAGACGAAATCGGCGATCCACAAATTACTCCGGCCGGTGAAGCTGTTCGTCACCGCATCGCCGGCGAAATTCTGATCGTCGAACTCACGGTCGTCGGGCGATGCGTGCAGATACGAAATGCCTGCACGCCAACTGTTGCTCACGCCAACGTCGCCCCCTACGTGGGCAAACAATGCGCTGGTCGCCGCGCCGTTGTTGTCGTTGTCCGAACCGGGGAAGTTATCGCCGCGACTGAGCTCCGCGCCGAATTCGACGAAAGTGTCGGTCGGCAGCAGCCAGCGCAACTGCATGCCGTCGTGATTGAGTTGCGTGCCAAGGAAGGCCTGATACGCCAGCGGGTTGTCGACGAAATCCCAGGTGTGGGCATGCTGCTCGTTGAGATAGCCGACGCCGGAGAAGAAGCGTCCCGCCTTGAGGCGCAGTCCGTGCGGTAGGGTAGTGGTCTGGATAAACGCCTCTTCCACCGACACGCTGTTGTCGCCGGCGACCGCGAGATTCAATCCGCCGTAAAACCATGGATCGATATTGGCGTAGATGCCCAACTCCGACTCGCCCAGGCTGAAGCTGCGTTCGCCCGGCCCGATTTCATCGCCGGTGATGAAACCGCTGATGCGGTAATCGGACGGATCCTGCGAAAGCCGGCTGTAGGTGCCGGAAAGAATCAGCGAAATCTGCGGATTGAACGCGTTTGCCGAAGCGGGCGCCGAGGAAGCAGGCCCTGATGCAGTGCTGAGTTCATTCGCCGTCGCGGCCGCTTGCTCGTTGGCCTGCGTTGCGGTCGCGCGGGCGGCACTGACGGTCGCTTCGGTTTGTTGCAAGCGCGCTTCGAGGCGCTGGATGCGCGCTTCGTAATCCTGCTTGAGTTGCTCGATCTGCTTGCGCAGTTCCTTCAGATCGTCGTTCTGAGCGCTCAAGGCGGGCAGCGGCTGCGCGAGCAGTCCTGCCAGCGCGAGCGCAAGTGGCATTCCTCTATGGAACATGGACGCACCTCGTTCGTCACGATGAAAAACACGATGCACTGCGAAGTGCATCGCACGGTTTCACACGTTCTTAGACGAGAGGGGGTGCGCGAGAGAAATAGGCGCACGAGGTACGCCCGGTGATGCGGTCGGCGAAGCGCGCGACAGGCTGTGCAACAAAGTAGGCGAGGCCAATGGCCAGACTCGAACCGGAGGCCGCATTCGATGCACCGGCATAAGCCAGGCATTGTGTGCACTGGCCGGGCTCGCTGTGATCAACGTCGAACTGCGCCTGTCGCTGCTCGCCGAAGCCATGTGACATCGCGTGCAGCATCGCCCCCTGCTGAAGGAACAGCATGAGGAAGGCAAGACAGATCAGAAAGTATCTGTTTCGATTCATGCCTGGGTGCGGCGCGGTCTACCAACGAAGGAGCGATAACAGGCCGCGATCATACAGCGGAGAGATGTGCAACGAAATCCGCGTATCAGGCACAAGTAAATCGTGCATCGACCATTAAGTCCGATCATCGCTTTCAGCAGTCGGGGACACTCTCGTCAACCGGCCGGCTCCGCAAGTTGCGAATCCGACCGTGCGCACTGCGAGCAAATGCAGGACTCGCCACGCCGACTTGGAGGCACTTGCTCGATAAGTGCCGCAGAAATACTGATATCGCGACACCAGCATGCAACATCGAAACGCCCGCATGCCGCAACGGCGCAGTGATTCGGCTCGCCGCAAAGCGGACAACGAAAAGCGGCCTGAGGGACGATATCGGCCATCCGACGCCGCTCAGTCACCGGTCGGGGACAGGCGAAACTCCCGCACGGTATCGAGTCGCGACAGCGATTCCGATAGACGGCCCGCATGCGCCGCGTTGGTCGAACGAATCACCATGCGGTACTCGAAAAAGCCGTCCTCGGCATTCATGCGGAAGTTTAGATTTGCGATGCTGAAGCCATGCGCGGACACCAGTTTGCGTAACTCCGCCTCGGGCATGGTTGCCTCGCGTGCAAAGCGGACCAGAAATTGCGCGTAGAACTGCGCCGGCATGTGCGATTCAATCCAGCGAAACACTGATAAGGTCCCGATGGTCAACACCGTCGCCGCGACAGCGGGAAAATAAAAGCCGATGCCGATGAGAATACCGATGGCCGCGGTGATCCAGATGGAGGCGGCGGTCGTCAATCCGCGCACCGAAAGACCCTCCTTCATGATCACGCCGGCGCCGAGGAAACCGATCCCGGTCATGATGCCCTGGGCGATTCGCGTCGGATCCATCGCGATACGCCCGTATTCGATGGCCGGCACCCAGCGACTCTCAAACACCGTAACGAGCATCAGCAACGCGGTCGAAAGACACACCAGCGCATGCGTGCGAAACCCGGCCGGCCGACCGCGATAGCTGCGCTCCAGGCCGATGATCGCGCCCACGCCGAGCGCGCCCAGCAAACGCAGGCTGATTTCCTGATAGATGGGATCCATCGCGTTCTCAATGTGAGGTGTGAGGAGCTTAGTCGCAGCAACCCTTAGAGGCAACGGTGATGCAGCAAACGGCATGGGCGATGTTTCTCGTGAGAGACTTGTGCATCGACCCCACATCATGGAGATGCCTCGATGCACTTTCTCTCGTTGCTCGGCCTCGCACTGCTCCTCGCTGCCGGTACTACCGGTGCACAGGAGGCGACCTTTGAAAGTCGCAGTCTTACGCCGGAAGCCGCGCTCAAGGCCGCGACGGCCGCAATGGCGACATGCAGAAAGAACGGTCATCAGGTCGCGGTCGCAGTGAGCGATCGCGCCGGCCACGCACTGGTGATGCTGCGCGATCGTTTTGCCGGCCCGCACACTGTGCAGACGTCGATCGACAAAACCTACACGGCGATCACATTCAAGATGGACACGAAAAGCTTTGCGCGCGTGACAGAAACCGGTGAGGCATCCGGCATCCGGCACCTGCCACACATCGTGGCGCTTGGCGGCGGATTGCCGATTGAATCGAGCGGTTCGATGGTGGGTGCGATCGGCGTTTCGGGGGCGCCGGGCGGCGAGGCCGATGAGGTATGCGCAAAAGCCGGGGTACAGGCGATACGCGAGGAACTGGAGTTCTAATTAAGCGGCGGAGAGCCGAGAGCGGGCACAAAAAACAAAAACGCCTTGCGCCTAGATTCCGGGTCGCGGGCTGCGCCCTGCCCGGAATGATGATGAGCGGGGCGAACCGAACCTGCCCTACGATGCCTCGTAAGGGTTGCGCAGCTCGGCGACAACCTGCGCGAAGACCGCGCGTATCTGCGCTTCGTCGCAGCCCATCAGCAACGCGTCTTCGAAGGCGTCCTGACAGACCTGCTGGATTTCTTCGAGGTTTTCGCGCAGCACCTTGAGCTTCTCGGTGCAGGAAATCAGTTCGCCTTCAGCGGATTGCCAACGCGGTTGCGGAAATGATTTTTCCATTGCATCAACGGCCATGAGTTGAAGGTCGTCAGGCGGCTTTCGGCAGCGCACTCGCTTTCGGGTTGAGGAATACCCGCAAACGCCGCGGTCGCACGACCAGCGTTTCGCCTTCATAGAAGCGCATCGAGCGATAGTGTTCGGCGGGCATTTCGGCTTCGACGATGCCGGCGCCGTCTTCGCGTTCCAGCTCCAGTCGCGCGGTCGGGCCGACGACCAGCGCACGACTCAACTGCACGCGAATACCGGATTGGCCGGCGACATAACGATCGACTTCCAGATCATGCGGCCGCACGAATCCCACCGCCGGCGTATCGAGTGTGTCGCCGTACTCCGGCGTTTCGAGCGCGATGTCGTCGCCCACATGCAGCCAGCCTTCATGCGCGCGCCCCTGAAACAGATTGACGTTGCCGAGGAAGCCGTACACGAATGGTGTCGCCGGCCGCTCGTACACTTCTTCTGGCGTGCCTTGCTGTTCGACGTGGCCCGCGTTCATCAGCACCACGCGATCGGCCACTTCCAGCGCTTCTTCCTGATCGTGCGTCACGAAAATGCTCGTCACATGAATCTCATCGTGCAGGCGCCGCAACCAGCGGCGCAGTTCCTTGCGCACCTTGGCGTCGAGTGCACCGAACGGCTCATCGAGCAGCAACACTTTGGGCTCGACCGCGAGCGCGCGGGCCAGCGCGATGCGCTGACGCTGACCACCCGACAGTTGCGACGGATAGCGATCGGCGCACCAGCCGAGTTGCACCAAGTTGAGCAGCGAATGCACCTTTTCGTCGATCTCCGCTTTGCTCGGGCGCAACGCATGGGGTTTCACCTGCAGACCGAAGGCGACGTTGTCGTACACCGTCATGTGGCGAAACAGCGCATAGTGCTGAAACACAAAACCAACTTGGCGCTCGCGCACGTCCTGGCCCGATGCGTCCTCGCCCTGGAAATGAATGCTGCCCCGGTCGGCGGTTTCAAGGCCGGCGATAACGCGCAGCAGCGTCGTCTTGCCGCAACCGGACGGCCCCAGCAATGCGACCAGCTCGCCCGTGGGGAAATCCAGCGAGACGTCGTTGAGCGCGGTAAAG
>DATCWO010000045.1:0-2224 GCA_036566325.1 Burkholderiales bacterium
TTTCTGGATACGCACGCCGATCGATGACGCCGCTTTCGCTCAGGGTCTGTACGCTAACTATAATGTCGCCGTTTTACCGGGCAGCTATCTCGCGCGTGAAGCGCACGGATTGAATCCCGGCGCGCATTACATCCGCGTCGCACTCGTTGCGCCGCTGGACGAATGTCTCGAAGGCTTGCGTCGCCTCAACGCCTACGCGCAGACGCTCTGATCTCCCCTCTCTCGACAACCCACTATGCAACAACTCCAAAACCTCATCGATCAAGCGTGGGAAAACCGCGCGCAAATTTCGCCTGCTTCCTCCGATACGCAGTTGCGTGAAGCGGTGGAATCGGTCATCGCCAAACTCGATTGCGGCGAATTGCGCGTCGCAGAAAAAACAGGCGGCGCGTGGCAGACGCATCAGTGGATCAAGAAAGCGGTGCTGCTGTCGTTCCGCCTGAACGACAACAGCATCATCCCCGGCGCCTCGACCAACTATTACGACAAGGTGCCGGCGAAATTCGCCAGCTACGACTCCGCCGACTTTGCCGCCGGCGGCTTTCGCGTCGTGCCACCCGCCATGGCGCGACGCGGCGCCTTCATCGGCAAGAACGTGGTGATGATGCCATCTTACGTCAACATCGGCGCCTACGTCGATGAAGGCACCATGGTGGATACGTGGGCGACGGTCGGCAGTTGCGCGCAAATCGGCAAGGGCGTACACCTTTCCGGCGGCGTCGGCATCGGCGGCGTGCTGGAACCGCTACAGGCCAATCCGACCATCATCGAAGACAACTGCTTCATCGGCGCGCGCTCGGAAATCGTCGAAGGCGTGATCGTCGAGGAAAACTCCGTAATCTCGATGGGTGTGTTTATCGGCACGAGCACGCGCATCTACAACCGCCTCACCGGTGAAACGCTGTACGGTCGCGTCCCGGCGGGATCGGTAGTAGTTCCTGGGAACCTCCCCGCAGCCGACGGAAAATACAGCCTCTATGCTGCCGTCATCGTCAAGCAGGTCGATGCCAAGACCCGGGCGAAGACAAGCATCAACGAACTGTTACGCGACTGAGAGCGCGACTGATCCAGGCCGGTTCTGACGGCATGGCTCCCGGAGAACCCGCATGGCGATGAAGCGACTGTTCGAACTGATGGCGGAGAAGAAAGCCTCCGACATTTTCATTTCGGTCGGCGCGCCGATCAGCATCAAGATCAACGGCAACACCATTCCGGTCAACCAGCAGATCATCAAACCGGACATGGTCCGCGCAATGATGGCCGAGATGCTGACTGAACGGCAGGTGGCCGAGTTCGATCAGAACTTCGAACTCAACACCTCGTACCCGATGCCCGGACTCGGCAGTTTCCGCATCAGTTGTTTCATGCAGCGCACCACACCGGCGGTGGTCGTGCGCTACATCCCCGGCGAAGTGCCGCCCTTCGATACGCTCGGCCTGCCGCCGATCCTCAAGGACATCGTGCTGGAAAAGCGCGGCCTGATCCTGATGGTCGGCGCCACGGGCTCCGGCAAATCGACCTCGCTCGCGGCGATGCTCGATCATCGCAACGCGCTGATGTCGGGCCACATCATCACGATCGAGGATCCGATCGAGTTTCTGTTCAAGCACAAGCGCTCGATCGTCAATCAGCGCGAACTCGGCACGGATGCGAAGTCCTATCAGGTGGCATTGAAGAACGCGCTGCGTCAGGCGCCCGATGTCATTCTCATCGGCGAGATCCGTGATCGCGAAGCCATGAGCATGGCGATCGCCTATGCGCAATCCGGTCACCTGTGTCTGGCCACGCTGCACGCCAACAACAGCTACCACGCGCTCAACCGGATCATCAGCTTCTATCCGCTCGAAAACCGCCCGGCGCTGTTGCAGGATTTATCGGCTTCACTCAAGTGCGTGGTGTCGCAGCGACTGGTCCGTAACACCAAGGGAGATCGCATTCCGGCCGTGGAAGTGATGCTGAATACGCGCCATATCGCCGAGATGATCGAAGACGGGCAGGTCAACGAAATCAAGGAAGCGATGGAAAAAAGCCTGTCACCCGGTTCGCAGACTTTCGAGCAATCGCTGTTCAAGATGTACCGCGACGGCGTGATTTCGCAGGACGAAGCGCTGACCAATGCCGATTCGTCCAACAACCTGATGTGGTTGATGAACAACAGCGAAGCCCAAAGCGCGAAGCCCAAAGTCCAGCTCGCGCCTTCCCTCTCGCAACCGGTCGAAATCCT
>DATCWO010000143.1:0-7423 GCA_036566325.1 Burkholderiales bacterium
CCCTCTCGGCGGAATGGTTAGGCATCTATTCGGGAAGAATAATTGGTTTGATATTGCTTGCCTTGTTGCAAATGACTTTATTAAACCTGTTCGCCATCCATGTATATTTTCCTAGAATGTTTGTGTTTTTGTTTTTTAAACCAGACTCAATCAAATGCCTCCAGCAATCAATATTCATGCGAGTGCTGTGGTGGATGACTGCTTGGTTGCAGTGAATTTTTGTGAGCCAGAACGGATCAACGTACGGGGTGTCGTTGTCATCCTCTGCTACCAGTTGGTGTTTTCTTATTTTTACGATCTCTCGATCTTCGTCAGAACTAGCTAGACAGAAATAGTCAAGAGAGTTTTTTTCAATCACAACAACGGGCGCGCCACCTGATTTATCTTTGGCAACGGCATTAACAATTGCGGGGCCAAAAATCGTATTTCCAGAATGATACAAATTACCCGTTGTAATAGAGCCCCTAAGAAGGAAACCGTGAGCACAAATCCAATTTTGGATTCGTGCCGCAGCCTCGAAGAGCCACATTGCATCACTATTTGTTGCAGGCGTTGAAATGACGATGCTATCTGAGCAGTAAATTACTTCTGGATTTACGATGTAATCAGGCTTTCGGCCAGAAATCTCATCCAACTCATCTGCATCTACGGGTTTTGATGCATCGTCGATTAAGTCATCGAGCTGTCTAAAAAGCCTGAAGCACCTATCGGCTTCAAAAAACTCACTTTTCGAATACTTAGAGAAACCGAGAATGTCGCAGTAAAGAACGTGCCTGAGCTCGAACCGTGACTTTTCACTAATCATTGTGATGGCACTTTCGTTATGCCTAACGGTTGAAGTGAGGGGCAGGATGCAAGCAAGCGAAGCGCCGCTTGCAGACGGTCCCCTCGACTGAGATGTTATGCGACACCATGAAGGCGAAAGGCCCTTAGTCGCTTGGATTGGAAACGACGCATGAGTGGTGTTTCGCTTCCAAACAGAAGTACATAGTTTTCCACCGCGCGAGCAAGCAGACGTCCAGATTTCTCCTCTATGTCGATGGTTATAGGGTCGGTAGTCGTCAAGTGTTTCATGGCATCTCGACCTTGATTACTGAGGCTCACAAACGCCTTCTTTGGCGGGATCGGGGTATTAGGGAAGATGGCACTAAACATTTCCATCTTATGTGCGACCCGCCGCTCAAGACTTGGTGTTTTTCCTTCGACGCGAGCGAGCTTGCCCAAGATTTCCTCCGCGGCGCCAGCTAACGTAACAACGCAAATAAGATCCTCGTCCCGGACGTAAAGCCGCAGAGCCTTTTCAAGCTGCGCGAGGGCGATGTCTTGTGGTGTCAGTGTCGTGAATGGCATGACGCATAACTAAAAGTAGGGAGCCTACATGACGAAAATAAAGCGTCATTTCAGATAATCCAGTTAACGAGGCTGTATAAAAACATAGTGGCCTCATGGCGTGCCAGAATTTAGTACGGCCTAATGGTGCTTGCAAGTCCGTCGTTGGATAAGCCGCAACGTTTGCTCGATCAGGTGAGAGGGAAAATCCGCCTGAAGCACTACAGCACACGTACTGAGCAGGCTTACGTGGACTGGATCAGGCGCTTCATTGTCTTTCATGATCGGCGCCATCCGGATCCGCTGGGTGCGCAGCATGTCGAACGATTTCTTACCCATCTCGCAGTGGAAGGGCGCGTCGCAGCCTCGAGCCAGAATCAAGCGAAGAGCGCACTGCTGTTTCTGTATCGAGAGGTGCTTAGCGTTGAGTTGCCATGGCTCGATAACGTTGAGCAAGCTCGCACACCGAAGCGGCTGCCGATCATGCTGACGCGGGAGGAGGTTCAAGCGGTGTTGAGTCGGCTGGACGTTACGCACGCGCTAATCATCGGTTTGTACGGCGTGTTTTCTTCCATGGTGCCCTCACGTCTGCCAATGGAAGCTCCCGCATCACTGTTCCCGCGTCGCCTTGATCTGCCGGATGACGCTTTGCATCGTCGCTACGTCGTTGTCGAAACCGCCATGTGTCGTGCTGTTGGTTTCGCGGCTTTGCGCGGCAAAGACTTTCACGTTCGGTAGTTTGGCGAAGCCGTCGACGTATTTCTGCATGCCGAGGATGGGTGTGCGAACGCCACCTTCGAACGATTCCGAGACGAGGTAAAGCAGCGAGCGGCCGTAACCGAGAATCGGTCGACAGGTGTTGTCCTTCTCTTCGAGCGGATCGGAGAGGTGCCATTGGTTGTACTGCGCGACACGCTGGGCCTTGATGTGCGGCAGCATCTTCTCGTCAAACAGTGCGCGCGTTGCGGCGGGCGCCATAAGGTTGACGCTGCTGAAGCGCCAGCGTTGTTTGGCGAGCATGTCGACCAGATAACTGTGCACGATGCCGCCGGCGGAATGGCCGATGAGATGAATACGGTCGCGCGTGTGCTTGAACGCATTGGAGCGCATCGCGCAGTCGTACAGCACATGGCCGCCGCCGTTCGGCGCGCCGCCGATCAGAGCACCGTTCTCCTTCATTTCGCCCCAGATCGCGGTGCCGGGTCGGGCCAGCGTGCGTTCGAGGCGTTCGTCCCACCAGCGCTGGATGCCGGCGACGCGCTTCGGTTCCTCGGCGAACAAGTCCTTGACGATGTTGCTCAGCGTGGAGAGCAGGCCGGTTTCCCACATGAAGAAGATCGGGAAGATCTGTTGTTCGTAGAGCGCGGGAACCCATTGCGCGGCGGTTGTTGCGGCATCTTTTTCGGTGGTGAGACCGCCGTGCGCGTAGATGGCGATGTCGACGGGCTGGTCCTTGCCGAGGCCCCATTGTTCGCGCGCACGTTCGAGATAGGTGCTGACCAGCGCTTCCACGTCGCCGTACTTGGTGCGGAAATCGCCGGACTCCGACAGCTTGCCGTTGTTCTCCATGTTGACGATGTAGGGCGCAAGTTCGTGGTTGCGCATGCGCTTTTCCTGCGCGAGTTCGACTTTGTCGCCGACCAGCCGCAACGAGGCGGATTGCGAGATGGCCAGGTGCAGCGACGTCGCGACACCGATCTGCACGACCCAGCAGTCCATCGCGTTCTCGCGCCAGTCTTCGTAACGCAGCAGCGCGCGTCCGCCGACACCCCATTCGTCGCCCCACGAGTTCTGGATGATGAAGCCGTCGCGCGTGTAGCCGAGAATGGCGAAGGCGTGGCCGCCATCGTTCGGCGCGATCTTGCGTTGCGGAATTTCCCAGTACTCGCCGGTCGGCGTATCGACGTTGTAGCCTTCGTCCCAACCCGCATGACATGCCGCGCTGGCGTACAGCACGCCGACATCGTTGAGCGCCACATGCATATCGGAAATGGCTTGCGTGTCGACGCGGTAGTAGGCGCCAAGCGGACGACGCATCGCGTCGGCCCACCAGTCGTTGCGGACGTCGTCGGGCACGCCGGGCATGTCAAAGGTTCTCCACAATGATTCGCGGCAGATGCCGTGCCGGTACCAGCCCTTCAACGCGCCGCGCAAGCTGGAGCCCGTGTCTGAAATCGCGCCGCGGAATTCGTCGTAGCGACGCGCCATCGAATAAATCATGAACGGCGACACGCGTTCATAGCGTGCGCCATTCGTGGCCTGCAGCCAGTGCACCACGCTCGCGAGCGCGAAACCGGTACAGGCATTAGTCAGCTTCTGATTCAGTACCGCAATGGAGCGGTTGGGGCGCAGCATGGCCGGCGGACGCGCATGCACCGGCGGCATGTAGCGCCGGTCGCGCAGATCGATCGGATCGATCTTGACGGTGTTGCGTAAAGGCTTTGCCCTGGGCTTCGCCTTCGCGGATCTGGTTTTGGCGGAACTGCGCGTCTTGCTGGAAGTTGCCATGACATTCCCCTCGATGTGCTGGTGCGCATTGAAACAGGAAACGCTTGTGCCACTACCCGCGACGGTGGCCGACGCGCGGGATACTCAGATCAGATTCGTGATGCCGTCATATAACAGTTTGACGCCGACGATCACCAGCAGAATATAGGACGCGCGAAAGAACATGGTGGTGCTCATGCGCGTGCGCAGCCATACGCCCGCCACGATGCCGAAGGCGCCGAGCGGAATGAGCAGCAACGATGTCCAGAGATTTTTCGCGTCGAGCAGGCCGAGCGCGAAGTAGGGCACCACCTTGACGACGTTGATGGCGGCGAAGAACACCACGGCCGTGCCGACGTGTATCGCCGGTTCGAGGCGCTGCGGCAGGAGATAGACGGAAAGAGGCGGCGAGCCCGCGTGTGCGACGAAGCTGGTGAAGCCGGCGACGCCGCCCCAGAAGCGACCGGCATTCGGGGTCGGCCGCGTGGCGGTAACCCTGCGACGCAGGCTGAAGAGCACGAAGCCGACCGAAATGAGGCCGATCAGAATGCGGATCGCGTCGTCGTTGAGATAACGGAAGACCAGCGCACCGACGAGAATGCCGCCGACGCCGGCCGGCAGAATGATCCGCATGATCGCCCGGCTCCAAGCGCGGCGATACGCCCACAGGGCGGAAAGATCCATGACGACCAGAATCGGAAGCATGATCGCTGCCGCTTGCACGGGCGACATGACGAGAGTGAGGATCGGCACCGACAGACCACCTGCAAGGCCGAGTCCGCCCTTGGAGATCCCTGTGATCAGGACCGCGAAGACCGCGACGATATAAAACCAGGGATCGGCAACGAATTCCAAGATGTAGGCGGCAGTGGCGAACGGGCGAGTGGGGCGGCGATTATCCCATGCCCGCGCGAACCGCCGCCTGGCTTCCAAAATGGAAGCCGACGGCGTTGCCTTAATGCATGAGCGGCGCGAGCGCTTCGCCGATGCGGTTCATCTGTTGGGCCGTGGTCATGGCAGCCAGCGCCCTGGCGAAACGCGGTTCCTCCACGCCGGACACGATGTACTGCCAGCGATAGGCGTTGAGTAGGGTGTCGCGTATCTGCGTCTGCTCCGTCGCATTCATCGGCCGCCCGATTATTCGCGTGAAGTAACGCGCATCCGCTTCCGCCTGCGACTGCAGAATGCCGTTCACGCCGGCGACGAGTTCGATCAATTCGTCGACCGCGGCATCGCGTTCGCTCGGCGTGAGCCTGGCGTTCTCGCGTGCCCATTCGAGTTCGTCCAGGGTGGCGTGCTGCGCTTCCTCGCGCCAGTGATACAGCATCACGTCTTTGAAAAGCGCCGACAGTTCCGCATCGGGTCCGATGCTGCGACGATAGTGCGCGAGCACGAAAATCTCGATGTGGCAGACCAGCGCGAGTACGGCCCACGTCGATTTGCCGAGTACGAATGCGGCGACATCATTGGCCTGCGGCACGAACTCGTAACCGGCGGGCATGTCGGCTGCCATCATCGCATCGAGACGGCGGAACAGTTCCTGATGCTTCAGTTCCTCGTCGGTGAAACGTACCAGCGCTTCGAGGACGGTCTGATCGCCCAGCCAGTGCGCCTGGCTGATGTCGAGCATCTTTACGCCGATGAAACGCTCCACCAGCCGGAACATGTTGGCGTAGGTGCGGCCCTGCACCTGACTGAACATGCGCCGCTCGGCGGCGGAAAGAAAAGCGACGCCGTCGACGAGCGAAAGACTGTCGGGCAGGAATTTCTTGCTGAAGTCGAAACGCCGGCCGCGAATGACGTCGCGGTCGATGTCCCAACTGACACGTTTGGAGGCCTGCAGGCATTTGGCGTGGCGCTGGCTGCCGGTCGTGCCGGCCGGCGTGGGCATCTCGAGCATTGCGGTTTCCATGACGAACTCCTGAAAGGAAAGCGTTATTCGGCGGGGTCGGGTTGCATGACGACCACGTTCGCGACCTGAATGATTTCGTCGACCGGCAGATCGGCCTTGCGCGCGTGAGCGCGGATCGCTTCCGGATCGGTCGCCTGATAGATGCACACGGTGCCGAGGCGTTGCTCCGCTTCGCTCAGCACATAGCTGCGTATCCAGCGCACCCGACCGGCAAAGTCCTGCCGGGCGACCTGTGCAGAGCGCTCGGCAGCGCTCTTAAGATGGTCCTTGGACGGCCAGGCGCTGCGGCGCAGAATGACGTAGGTGTTCATGTGTGTTTCCTTGGTGGTTGGAAGGAGCACGCAGATTAAGCAGCGCCGGTAACCGGCAGACTTCGATCCGGCAACAGTTCTGTATCGCTGTGTAGCCGCGAACACGGCGAATGGCCGGCGCTACAATTTGCGCCTGCACGCGGGGGCCGCCATGGCGAATAACGGTCGAGTCCTGGTCGTCGAGGATGAGCGCGAAGTGCGCGACATGCTGGCCGAATATCTGGGCTCGCATGGCTACGAAGTTGTTTGTGCGGAAGGCGGCGCCGCAATGCGTACGCATATCGAACAGACATTGCCCGACGTGGTGCTGCTCGATATCGGACTGCCCGGCGAGGATGGTCTGAGCCTCGCGCGCTTCCTGCGCGAGCACTACGACGTCGGCATCATCATGGTGACCGGCGCCACCGATGTGGTGGACCGTGTGGTCGGGCTCGAAATGGGCGCCGACGATTACATCGCCAAACCCTTCGATCCGCGCGAACTGCGCGCACGGCTCAAGAGCGTCATGCGCCGCATCCAGGCGCGGCCGCCCTCTGCGAAGCCTACTGATGCGACGCCCCGGCATATGGCCATCGGCGCGTGCCGGCTCGATCTCGCCGCACGGCGCTTGTGCGACGGCGAGGGGCGCGAAGTGCCCATGACGGCAATGGAATTCGATTTGCTGAGCGCCTTCATCGAGCGGCCCAATCAAGTTCTGTCACGCGACCAGTTGCTGACCCTCACGCGCAACCGGGAATGGGAACCCTTCGATCGTTCCATCGACATCCGCATCGCACGCCTGCGTCGAAAAATCGAAGTCGATCCGGAGCATCCCCAGGTCATTCGCACCGTGCGTGGCGCGGGCTACATGTACGTTCCGATGTAATCGGCATGTTTCAAAGGTAACGCGAAGGTAATTCTTGCCGTTCGACGCGCTGCGGCTTCTACACTGAAGACATACGACCAACGGGCCGAAGTCATGATCTCAGACCAGACGTTGGAGCTGTTGCATAGCGCCGCGCTCGCCGTGTCGGGTGCGGAGGGCCCGCAGGTGCTGGAAGAACTGGCGCGTTACGCGGGCGCGATTCTGCACGCCGATGCCGCGATGATTGCCGTTTACGACGAAGCGCGGCCGGGTCATATGCGCACGCTTGCCGCGTGTATGGACGGTCAACCGCTCGACAATTTCAGCTATCCCTTGGAAGGAAGTCCCTGCGCGCTGGTGGTCGGGCGCAGCTTTTATTTCCTGGCCGGTGAGGCGCGCAATACGTACCCGGCCGATTCGATGTTCGTCTCGCTCGGCTTCGACAGCTACGCCGCGTTTCCATTGAACGATTCCGCCGGACACGCGCTCGGGCTGATCGCCGTCATGCGCCGCCTGCCCATGAGCGATGCGCATCTGGCC
>DATCWO010000178.1:0-5200 GCA_036566325.1 Burkholderiales bacterium
GAGCCGCAGCGGATCGTGGCGCACGCGCGACGTCTGGCCGATTTCGATGTCCTGTGTCTGCAGGAAGTGGCAGCCAACTTCGATGAGCTACCCGGCAGCGCCGGCGAGAATCAGTTCGAGATACTGGCTGCACTGTTGCCCGGTTACACCGCGGTGCCGGGCGCGGCGATCGACAGGCTGGGTGCGGATGGGCGTCGGCAGGTATTCGGTAACATGATCTTGAGCCGCTATCCGGTCCTCGCGGTGGTGCGGACGCAACTCCCATCGCCGTTCGACCCGAAGCGACCCAGCATGCCGCGCATGCTGCTCGAAGCGACGCTGCATACGCCGCTCGGGCCGCTGCGCGTCATGACGACGCATCTGGAGTATTACTCGGCCCGTCAGCGCGCGACGCAAGTCGAAGCGATACGGCAACATCATGCCGAAGCGTGCGACTGGGCGGGGGGCGCGACGCGCTCCGGAAAATCCTCCGGCCCGTTTCGACGCGTTGCGCAGACCAGGTCGGCCATACTCACCGCCGATTTCAATTTCAAGCCGGATGACCCGCTGCATGCTCGTATGCAGGCGCGCGAAGGCAACGCGAGCCGCTTCGTCGACGTGTGGCAGCATCTGCATCCCGATGTCGCGCATCCGCTGACACTCGGCCTTCACGATCGCAGACAATGGCCGACGCCGATGACCTGTGATTTCATTTATGCGACGGAAGATTTGTTGCCGCGTCTGCGCGCCGTGCAGGTGGATGGGACGACGGATGCTTCGGATCATCAACCGGTGCTTGCTGTGTTCGAATGACTAGTGACCAATAAAAGAGGAAGAACAATGAAACTCGAAACCAATGCGATGCTGCTCGTCATTGCAACGGCCGTGACCGGTTGCGGCACGTGGTCGCCGTGGAGCGGCCCGGCCGAACAATCGCGCATACCGCGCGATGCGGCGGTCTACCAATGCGAAGGCGGCAAAACGCTTGCCGTTCGTGTCGAAGAAAACGGCAAATCGGCCATGGTGATTTTTCCAGAGCGCGAATTCCGTCTCGAGCAAACGGATAGCGCGCGTTACAGCAACGGCCGAACGACCTTGCACCTGGAAGGCAGCAAGGCTTGGCTGGAAGAGAACCAGACCCGGGTCTATAGCGACTGCGAGAAAAACGGCGGGTGAGGCATTCACATGGTGGCGCGATGGTGCCGCTGTCATTCGTGCGGGGCCCGGCGGTGCGTCAGCCGGGTTGACGGGATGCGTCGGCGCGCTGTTCGTCCACCGCCAGATAGCCGATATAGGCTGCGAACGCCTCGTCTTCACCGTGCAGGAGTTCCGGAAGTGAACTGCGGAAATCTTCGCGGCGGCACCATTCGCGCATGTAATCGTCCCAGGAATGCCAGCGCCGCCGCTGGCGATCGGGCATCTCATCGGCGTAAAGCAGGATGTACGCGCGCTCGAACAGCGAGATGAGCATCTCGAAAATCACACGCTTGCGTTCGTGCTGCTCATCGCTGAGATCGAAGGCGCGCTCGGTGGTGCGCAGTTTCAGATCCGGGTTTTCCAGGACGAGTTTGAGGAAATCATTGTAGGCGTCTGCGAGGCGCTGCCAGCCTTCCTCGTCTTCGTTCTCACGTTCCTTGCGCTGCTCCAGCAAGTAGGCATAAATCGCGAACGGCAGACCCACAATGGTGACCAAGTAGCTGCCCAGCTCAACGAGTTCCATTATCGTCATGACGAGAGCGTCGCACAGACATCGATCGTTCCGCAACATCAGTGGTCGAAGTCATTTACGTGCTGCATGCGTGATGCAGTTCACGTCTATGACAACAGCATGAGACGTTGTCGTGCTAGCCTGCGGTGAGTGTCTTGAAGGAGCATTGGCATGCAATTCGGCAAACACCTCGGTCAGATCATGCTGGGCGCTACACTCGTACTGGTCGGTTGTGCGACGACGGATGAGGCGCCGAAATCATCAACGCAAGGGGAAACGCCGGTTGCGAAACGTAGCGCGCACCGGGGGGTAAGCACCCCTCCTTCCGCATCGCTTGATGCTTACAAGCAGCAGGTTGCGCAACGCATTTACGATACCAACTCGGACACCTTCAGCGGGTTGCTGCCGCCCATGCTCAAGTCGGTCGTGGTCCTCGATGTCACGCTGGACGACCGAGGCAAGGCGACCAGAGTCGTCGTGCGACGTTCGAACGGCTTCAAGAAACTGGAACGTGTTGCGCTCGATAGCGTGCGCAAAGCGGGCGACTTCCCGGAGCCCTCCGCGAAAGTGCTGGCGGGCGGTAAATCGGTTACTTATCTGGAAACCTGGCTGTTTCGCGCCGACGGAAAATTCCAGATCCGCAGTCTGGTCACTGAACCGCAGCCGGGCCATGAGGCATTGGCGCAGCGCTGATTCACCTTTAATCTCAGAGAGAAATCTTGTCGCCGCTTTTTCTTTGCGGGCGGCGGCGTGAAGCGCTGAATATTTTGCGCTGCTCTACGGTTTCTTCTCGGGCAGCAGTTTGAACGTGCCGATCGCCTTCGCGAGCAGTGTGCCGGTGTCGTCGCGCGCTTCGGCTTCGCAAAAAGCCGTGGACTTGCCGCTATGCAGGACGCGCCCTTCGGCGATAACCTGGTCGGTCGTCGCGGCGCTCATGAAGCCGAGCGACAGGTCAACCGTCAGCACGCTGTTGTCGGCGCCGTAATGGCCGCGCACCGCGGCACTCATTACGTAATCGAGCATGGTCATGATCACGCCGCCATGCGCGGAACCCCAGCTGTTGAGCAACTCGGGTCGTTTATCGAGTGCAATGACGGCGCGTTGCTTCGACTGCTCGGTCAAGCGTATGCCGAGATGTTCGACGAAGGGGATGCGAACGCGGGAGAGCGGCAACTGACTCATGCGTCCATGATCGCATGAGCGGTCGGCCGGATTCAACGTTATGCGAGAGGCAATGTGTGTTTCAGGCCGGCGACACCAGCTTCAATCCCGCAATGCCGGCGACGATGAGTCCAATGCAGCCGAGTCGTGCAACGGTCGCCGGTTCGCCGAACAGGACAATGCCGAGGATGGCGGTGCCGACCGCGCCGATGCCCGTCCACACTGCATACCCCGTGCCGACCGGAATCGCGCGCAAGGCAAGGCCGAGCAGCGCGACGCTTGCGATCATCGCGATGATGGTAATGAGGGTTGCGACCGGTCGCGTGAAGCCTTCGGTGTATTTGAGGCCGATGGCCCAGACGATTTCGAGTGCGCCGGCAAGCGCGAGATAAAACCAGTGCATGGCGTGGTGTCCTTGTTGCGCAGAGTCCGTTTATGCGCAATTGCATTGTGAATGCCTGAGGAAGCTCTGCTTAAGGTTTTTTGATGAATGTTGCCGCAAGCTCGGGACTGCTAAGTCGTTCTTGTACTTTGTCCTCGCTCCGACCATCCCCGGCACTTATTCAAACATTTCCTTAATCGGCCATCCAGCCGATCCACCCCACGAGCACTGCGAGCACGACGCTGATGCGCAACATGCCGAACATGCGTTGCCGGTCGGTATAGGTGACGCCTTCCTTCTTACGTCGCGCGATCGTCCATTCGAACACGATCAGCGCAAGACCAAGGCCGAATGTGATGCCAGCTGCTTTCCACATAGAAGCTCCCCTTGCGAGGCTCGGATTCTAGAGCCCTTTGCGAGGGCGCGCATGGGCGTATCTCGCATTGCCGAGAAGCTGTCGACAATCGACGGCGCGAGCGATCGGTTATGATTCACGACACTGGGGAAGCCTGATCAAGTCCGCGTGTGAGCCGATGTCGGCGCAAGCGAAGCTCAGCAAGTTGCTTTGACCGACTCGGATGCGACGCATTCGGCCAAATAAAATCAATCAGAGTTTTCCCTCCACGGACCGCGGGGAGGCCGTTGTCGATGGATGCGTATTTGATCTGGGTATTGGTCGGGATCGGCTTCATCATCGCCGAACTGGTGACCGGCACCTTCTACCTGCTCTTTCTCGGCATCGCCGCACTCGTCAGCGCGGCCGCTGCGTATTTCAATGTGCCGTTTTCCGTGCAGGCGGTGATCGCGGCGGTGGTCGCCATCGGCGGCGTGCTCTGGGCGCATCACCGCAACACCACCAGTCGCGGTGTCGGCATGGAACCGCTCGATGTGGGACAGCCCGTCGTGCTCGAAGCCTGGGTCGACCCGGCGGTCGGTCTTGCGCGCGTCAAATATCGTGGTGCCACCTGGGATGCGCGCGTCGAGGGCGAACTCGCGCCCGAGATCGGCGAATTGCTTTATGTCATCGGCGTGGATGGCAGCACCCTGCGCGTGATCAAGCGCTCCCAGTCGTGACGCGGCGGCGCGAGCGTGAGCCGGACCGGTTCGATTTGGCCGATCGCCTTGCCGAAGTCGTCGAAGCGATGCGCCCGCCCACGCGCGATTCCGAATTCGCACAGTCGCGCCTGCGGCTTGGGCGTGTACCGAAACAAAAAAATCATTTACCCGAACGAGCATCCAGCGAGGTCCGCATGCTGCCTAAAATAATTGTCGCAGTGGTTCTTACAATTCTTGCCTACATCCTCGAAGAGACGCGACCGTATGCGGTCTATGTCTTTGTGCTGGTGCTTGCGATGGTGTTCGTCATTGAAGGCGTGCGCATCGTGCCGCAACAGGATGCGTGGGTGGTCGAGCGACTGGGCAAGTTCGATCGCGTGCTGGAACCCGGCCTCAATATCGTGGTGCCGATCTATGAGCGCGTGGCGTACAAGCACTCGCTCAAGGAAGTGCCGCTCGATGTGCCGGAGCAGGTGTGCATCACGCGCGACAACACCCAGCTCGGTGTGGACGGCATCCTGTATTTCCAGGTCACCGACCCGCGTCTCGCCTCCTACGGTTCGGACAACTACGTCAACGCGATCACGCAACTCGCGCAGACCACCCTGCGTTCCGAAATCGGCAAGATGGAACTCGACAAAACGTTCGAGAGCCGCGAAGACATGAACCGGCAGATCGTCTCGTCGCTGGACGAAGCAGGTCGTTCGTGGGGCGTCAAAGTGCTGCGTTACGAAATCAAGAACCTCACCCCGCCCGAATCGATTCTGCGGGCGATGCAATCGCAGATTACGGCCGAGCGCGAAAAGCGCGCCGTCATTGCCAAATCCGAAGGCGAAAAGCAGCAGGACATCAATCTCGCCGAAGGCTCGAAGCAATCGGACATTCTGAAATCGGAAGGCGAGAAGAGCGCCGCC
>DATCWO010000086.1:0-6917 GCA_036566325.1 Burkholderiales bacterium
CATCCTGCGCGATTGCAACGTGCGCGTGCTGATCACGTCGAGCGAGCGGCTGCCGCTATTGCGTGAAGAACTCGCGCAGTGCCGCGATCTGCGACATGTCGTGGTGTGCGGCGACGAACCGATCGAAGATGTCGCAAACGCGGCGATGCATGGCTGGGATGCCGTGCTCGATGCACCGCGCCGGGCCGGTCATCGCGTCATCGACACTGATGTGCTTGCCATCCTTTATACCTCGGGCAGCACCGGCAAGCCCAAAGGCGTCGTGCTGTCGCACCGGAACATGGTGTGCGGTGCGCAAAGTGTCGCGTCCTATCTTGAGAACAGCGCGGACGACACTTTGCTCGCGGCGCTGCCGTTGTCGTTCGATGCGGGGTTCAGCCAGCTGACCACGGGCTTTCACGCCGGTGCGCGCGTCGTGTTACTCAACTATCTGCTGCCGCGCGATGTGTTGAACGCACTGATGCGCCACCGTGTGACCGGGCTCACCGCGGTCCCGCCGCTCTATATACAACTGTCGCAGCTGGAATGGCCGGCCGAGGCGGCGGCGCATTTGCGCTACTTCGCCAATACCGGCGGGCGCATGCCGCTCGAAACGCTCAAGGCGTTGCGCGCGCGCATGCCCAACGCGAAACCATATCTGATGTACGGCCTGACCGAAGCATTTCGCTCGACTTATCTGCCGCCTGCGCAGGTGGACCTGCGGCCCGACTCCATCGGCAAGGCGATTCCCAACGCGGAAATCCTGGTGCTGCGCGAAGACGGCACGCCGTGCGCGCCGAACGAGCCGGGCGAACTGGTGCATCGCGGTGCGCTGGTCGGCATGGGCTATTGGAACGATCCGGTGAAAACCGCCGAGCGTTACAAGCCGTTGCCCGGCCGGGAAGCGGGATTGGTGATGCCGGAGATCGCGGTGTTTTCGGGCGATACGGTGCGCATGGACGAGGAAGGTTATCTCTACTTCGTCGGACGGCGCGACGAAATGATCAAGACC
The DNA here is from genome assembly GCA_036566325.1 of Burkholderiales bacterium. Taxonomy (GTDB): domain Bacteria; phylum Pseudomonadota; class Gammaproteobacteria; order Burkholderiales; family SG8-39; genus ZC4RG42. Next base: position 992 of record DATCWO010000086.1, read on the forward strand.
TCGGGTTATCGCGTCAGCCCGACCGAAATCGAGGAAGTGCTGTACGGCACGCAACTGGTCGGCGAAGTCGCCGCCTTCGGCGTGGAGCATCCGACCCTCGGTCACGCGATCGTCGTCGTCGCCACCGCGAAAGACGGCACATCGCTCGATAGCGCGTCGCTGCTGATGGCGTGCCGAACGCATCTGCCGGCCTACATGATTCCGTCGAAAGTGGAAGTGCGCGTCGGCCCCTTGCCTCGCAATCCGAACGGCAAGATCGATCGCAAGGCAATTTCGGCCGAATTCCGGAACGTCTTCGAGGCTGCCGCGTGAATGCGCCCTTCAAGACCGAAATGCCGCGCCATGCGCCGATGTCGCAGTTCACCGTGCAGGACGATTGCCTGATCATTGGCGACAAGCCGCTTTCCCTGCTGGCCGAGCAGGCCGGCCGCACACCGTTCTATGCCTATGACCGCGGCCTGCTGTGCCAGCGCGTCGCCGAACTGCGCGAGCGCCTGCCCGGCGTTCAACTGCATTACGCCATGAAGGCGAACCCGATGCCCGCGCTGGTCTGTTACATGGCGCGACTGGTCGATGGCATCGATGTCGCATCGGCCGGTGAATTGCGCGTCGCGCTCGATAGCGGCGCCGATGCGCGCGAAATCAGTTTCGCCGGTCCGGGCAAATCGGCGAGCGAACTGCGTCAGGCCGTCGCGGCCGGCATCCTGATCAATGTCGAATCGTTTCGCGAAGTCGAATTGCTCGCCGGGATCATGCGCGTGCTGCAACTGCCGGCACGCGTGGCAGTGCGCGTGAATCCGGATTTCGAACTGAAAGCGTCGGGCATGAAGATGGGCGGCGGCGCCAAGCCTTTCGGTGTCGATGCCGAACAGGTGCCGCAACTGCTCGAACGCATCGGCGATGCCGGCCTCGCCTTCGAAGGCTTCCACATGTACTGGGGTTCGCAATGCCTCAAGGCCGAGGCCATTTGCGAAGCGCAGCAAAAAGCTTTCGATCTTGCCGTGCGACTCGCCGCGCATGCCCCCGCGCCGGTGCGCATGCTGAACCTCGGCGGCGGCTTCGGCATCCCGTATTTCCCCGGCGAGCAGGCGCTGGATCTCACACCCATTGGCGCCAATGTCGCGCAACTGGTCGATCGCGCCGCGCGCGAACTGCCCGAGGCGCGGCTCGTGATCGAGCTGGGTCGATATCTCGTCGGCGAAGCGGGCATCTATGTGTGTCGTATTGTCGATCGCAAGGTCTCGCGCGGGCAGGTCATGCTTGTGACCGACGGCGGCTTGCATCACCATCTGGCAGCGTCGGGAAATTTCGGTCAGGTCATTCGCAAGAACTACCCGGTTGCCATCGGCAACCGCATGAATGCAACGACGCGCGAAATCGCATCTGTGGTCGGCCCGCTTTGCACGCCACTCGATTTGCTGGCGGACCGCATCGAACTCGCGCAAGCGCAGCCCGGCGACCTGGTGGTGGTGTTCATGTCGGGCGCGTACGGCTACAGCGCGAGCCCGCATGCATTTCTCAGTCATCCGCCGCCCTTGGAGCTACTCGTCTAGGGGAGAGGTCATGCGTCAATATTCACTCAACGCATCACGATACGTTGCGCGATTCCTATGCGCGGCAATCGCGATCGCATGCGCATCCGCCGCGTCGGCGGCCGATGTCGCGGCGACGCCGGATGATTATCTGGACAAGCTGCAGCAACTCCAGCCGGGCGATCGGCTGCTGCTCGCGCCGGGCAACTACACCGATGGATTGCCGCTGCACCAGCTGCACGGCAAGGATAAGACGCCGATCGTGATCGAGAGCGCGGATCCGGCGCAGCCGGCCGTGCTGCTTGGCCGCGCGGGGCGTAACACCGTGAGTTTGCGCGATGCGAGTTATCTGGTCGTGCGCGGACTCAAGCTCGACGGACAGAACGTGCCGGTCGATGCGGTCAAGGCCGAGCATGGGCATGAGGTCGTGCATCACATCGTGCTCGAAGGACTGACCATCGTCGGGCACGGCGAGGCGCAGAGCATCATCGGCATTTCCACCAAGGCGCCGGCGGCCTTCTGGACCATCCGCAACAACCTCATCATCGGCGCCGGAACCGGCATGTATCTTGGCGACTCGGACGGCACCGCGCCCTTCGTCGCCGGCATCATCGAGGGCAACATCATCCTCGACAGCCTCGGTTACAACCTGCAGATCAAGCCGCAGAAAATGCGCCCCCTGCGCGCCGGTTTGCCCGAGTCGGATCAGATCACCGTGATTCGCGCCAATGTTTTTTCCAAGGCCAACCATGCTTCCGACGGCACCTGGGCCCGCCCCAATCTTTTGCTCGGCCATTTGCCGCCGGCCGGTACGGGCAGCGAAGACAAATATCTTATTGAAGGCAACGTTTTCTACGCCAATCCCTACGAGCCGCTGTTCTATGCCGAGGGCAATGTCGAATTCGTGCGCAATCTGCTGGTGAACCCGCTCGGTTCGGCGGTCGCGATTCAACGCTATCGCGGCTCGCCGCGTCGCATTCAGGTGACGGAAAATTTCATCGTCGCAAAAGAAGACCCGCTGACGCTGCGTGATTTGCAGGAAGGTTTCATCCCCGCCGTTGCCGGCAACCAGATGCTCGCGACCGATATCGACGCAGCCACTCAGTTGCAGAAATGGGCCGAGGGATCGGGCGCGCTCGCGCTGCAACTGGCGGTCAGCGTCTGCGTGCAGCCGACGGTGGCGAAAGCGCTGACGGTAGGCGACGACGATGATGGACTATGCAAACGCATTCGTCGCGTGCAGGAACCCAAGGTTCAACGACAGGCAAAGCAATGAGCGCACTGTATTTGTCGAGCGCAGGGGGTCGGGTCGCCATGCGCGGCGATGCTCGCTATCGACTGGCGAATACGCAGACCTACAGCGAGTGGCTGTGGGACGGCACGCGTCTGCACGCACGGCATTGCAGCCTGGGCATGCATCCGCTGTTCTGGCGCGAGCGTGCCAACGGCATCGCGCTCGCAACATCGCCGCTCGATCTGCTTGAAGACGGTACGCAACTCGACTATCCCGCGCTGGCGGTGTTTTTGCGTCTGGGATTTTTTGTCGGCGAAGACACGCCTTTCGCCGGGGTCAGACAACTCGCACCCGGCAGCGAACTGAGTTGGGATGTCGCGCGCGGGGCGAGATTGCGGACGGCACCTCTGCCGCGCGGCGATCGGCTACTGCTCGATCGTGATGCGGCGATGGATCGTTACGGCGCGCTGTTGCGGCAGGCCGTGGCGAACTGTTTCCCGCTCGACGGACGTTTGTGCATTCCGCTATCGGGCGGGCGCGACAGCCGCCATATCGCCCTGGCCCTGCACGCGCTGGGCGTCAGGCCGCATGCCTATGTGACGCTGAAGCATCTGCCCGGTCGCCACAACGAGGACGCGCGCATTGCGGCGCTGGTTGCGCAAGCGCTCGATGCGCCGCACATCGTGCTCGAGCAGCCGCGTTTCTACGTGCCGAATATGCTGCGCAATCTGCGCGACAGCGCGATGTGCGCCGATGAAGGCGCGCAGTTGCCGCCGTTGACCGACTGGCTGCATACGAATGCGGACATCGTCTTCGACGGTCTCGCGGGCGACGTGATGTCGGCCGGGCTGTTCCAGAACGCCGAGTTGCACGCGCTGTACCGCCGTGGCGATCTGCGCGGTGTCGCCGACAAAATGTTCCGCGACTGGAAATCCTCGGTGCGAGGCTGGCAGCACGCGGTGGACAGGTCGCTGGCCGACAAACTATCGGAAGACCTCGCGCGCGAACGACTCGTGGTCGAACTCGAACGTCATCGCCATCACCACAATCCGGCGCGCTCGTTCTATTTCTGGAATCGCACGCGGCGAGAAATCGCGCTGCAACCCTTTGCGTTGTTCAAGGGGCTATGCGTGGAAACGCCGTATCTCGACGCCGAGCTGTGGAAATTTCTCGACGGCCTGCCGTACGACATGGTCGCCGATCAACGCTTTCACACCGACACCATCCTGCGCACCTATCCCGCGTACGCACGCATTCCATTCGAAGCCAAAGGGCAGTTGCAGGACACGACGCCGATGCAGCGCATGTTCCTCGGCGCGAGTCTTGCACCCACACTGCTTCGTTATGGCGGCTGGCACCGGCTGCCGCTGATGTTGCGCTGCGTACGCCTGTTGGCCGGCGTGCGAATCTGGTGGAACCCCAACATGCTGCTTTACATGCTGACCTTGATGCGCATCAGCAGAGATACGTTGCGCTCGCCGTCGCAGGCGCAGGCTGTGTAGGGGCGTGCGTATGCCGAATTCGCGCCGCTTCGCTGAAATCCCTTCCACGAGTTTGCGTTGGTGGCGCGCCGTGCTGATCGCGTTGACCTGCAGCGCCCTGGCAGGCATCTGGTTCGGCACCGCGACCGGCTTTCCGATCGAGCGCGACGCTTACGAGAATCTCACCGCTGCTTACAACCTCGCGCATCACGGCGTCATGTCCATTCAGGACGACAACAGTCTTGCGCAGCTGCAGCCGTCGGAATATCGCGAACCGCTGCCCATCATCGCGCTTGCAGGCTATATCGCCGCGCTCGATTCCTATTTCGGCGACAAGCCGCTGGCGCAGTTGCCGACGGGCAACGACGCACGTGTCCTGAAATATTCCAACATTCCGTGGGCGGTGCTGCTGTCGCTGGTCGTGTTCGGCTCGATCGTGCGCTACACCGATTCTTATGCACTCGCCGCACTGGGTACGATCGCGGTCCATCTGAATCTTGCCTATCAGTACGATTTTCTCTATTCGGAAATTGCGGCGGCGGCATTGCTCGCGCTGGCCTCATACGTGTATGCCGAAGCACTGCGGCATCGCCGGCTGCTCGCGGTGTTCGGCGCCGGACTGTGCTTCGGCGCCCTGGCACTGACCAAGGCCGCCACACTATATGTATGCGTCGTGTTGTTTGCGGCGATTGCCGCCATCGGAATATGGCGTGTTATCCGTTCGCATGACGCGTTTTTGCTCAAGTCATCGCTGCTGCTGGTGTTCGGCATGGCTCTGGTCGTCGCGCCGTGGATGGCGCGCAATTATGTGCATTTCAGCGCCGTCAGCATGAACAGCCGCGGCGGTCAGGTGCTGCTGACCCGCGCGGTGAAAAACGACATGACGGCCGAGGAATATCGCGGCGCCTGGTACGCCTACGCGCCGCGACCGCTGCGCTGGATCACCGGCGAGGTGACCGGTTTCGACAAGAGCGATCTGGAGGCCGGCGGACGCCTGCAGCGCCTGATGCGTTTTGTCAGCGAACGGGACCGCCCTGCGATCGCGGCAGGCCGCCCCGATGAGGCGGTGAGTTACTACGCCAAAGTGAGTGCCATGTACACCGAGCTGGCGAAGGCGCGCGACGCCGGCGTGGGTTCGCTCGATGTCGACAGCCAGCTCAAGCAGCGCGCGCTCGGCATGATCGCTGCCGAACCGCTCAAGCACTTGGCAACCATTCCGTTGTTTCTGTGGCGCGGTGCACCTTACACCTTTGCCATTCTGCTGGTCTGCGCGCTGTACGCGTGCGCGCGGCGGGCGTGGTGGTTGCTCGCCTATCTCGCGCCGGCCATGGGCCTGGTGATGTTCTATGCGGTTTTGACCCATTTCATTCCGCGCTATGCCGAGCCGATGGTGCCGATCGCGGCAGTGTGTTTTGCGCTGCTGGCGCACGCGGCAATGCAGCGGATGCGCTCGTCGGCGCGACGCGTATGGGTGAGGCGCAACGCTGCGTCGCATCGGACGTCACCGCGCTGGATGACGGAAGAAGTGGAAGCACAACAATAAGCAGGATCCTCGGGGAGTTGGAAGAAGGCCGATGGAGTTGAGGACGGTCGCAGGCGCGGAGTGGTAGGAGCGAGGCAGAGGAATCGACTCGCCGAACTTCGCGATTTTTCACGCCGGAAAACCTTGCCGGGGCGCA
>DATCWO010000299.1:0-9574 GCA_036566325.1 Burkholderiales bacterium
ATGCGTTCCGACGAGGCTTCGCCGATCAGCAGATTCTGGTGGCGGCGGATATAGGCGATGATCGCCTCGTCCATCTTGTCGCCGCCCACGCGCACGCTGCGCGAATAGACGATGCCGCCCAGGCTGAGCACCGCCACTTCGGTGGTGCCGCCGCCGATATCGACCACCATCGAACCTTCGGCTTCCGCGACCGGCAGATCGGCACCGATCGCCGCAGCCATCGGTTCCTCGATAAGATAGACCTGCGAGGCGCCCGCGCCAATGGCCGATTCGCGGATCGCGCGACGCTCCACCTGAGTCGAACCGCAGGGCACGCAAATGATGATGCGCGGGCTGGGCGACAGCAGGCGCGAGACATGCACCTTTTTGATGAACTGCTTGAGCATTTGCTCGGTTACGGTGAAGTCGGCGATGACGCCGTCCTTCATCGGCCGAATTACAGTGATGTTGCCGGGCGCCTTGCCCAGCATCTGCTTGGCTTCCTTGCCGACGGCCTGAATGATGCGCTTGCCGTTCGGGCCGCCTTCCTGGCGGATCGCGACGACGGACGGCTCATCGAGGACGATGGCCTTGCCGCGAACGTAGATAAGCGTATTGGCCGTGCCGAGGTCAATTGCCAGATCGTCGGAAAAATATGCGCGTAGAAATCCCAGCATTGAGAGCGTCCGATGTGCGTCGCAGAATTAGAGAAGGGTCCGACTAAGTGTCGAGGATGGTCGCGAGTGCGCGAAGCTGTACGAGCGAGGACAAAGCAGTCAACTGCTTACGCAACCGGCACTCGCGACAGCACATTCCCAAGAAACCTTAATCAGAGCCTCCTTAGCGTGAATGGTGAAGGAGCCCCATTGGGGGACCGAAAGGCGTCGTATAATACATGAGTTTAAACGCTTGTTTTGAGCGGAAATTTGCAAATGCCACTAAGCGTCGAAGAAATCAAGCGTATCGCCCGGCTCGCCCGTATCGGAGTCACCGATATCGAACTGGAAGGCGTGCGCGGTCAACTCAACGGCATCTTCGCCATGATCGAACAGATGCAGGCGGCCAAAACCGAGGGCATCGAACCGATGTCGCATGCTCAGGATGTGGTGCTGCGTTTGCGCGAGGATGTCGCGACCGAGCCCGATCAGCATCAGTTGTTCCAGTCCATTGCTCCGCAGGTCGAAGCCGATCTGTATCTTGTCCCCAAAGTCATTGAATAACCGGCGCTCGGCGCCCGTCGAGCGACCCCGCTGCCCATGTTGAATGCTTCCCTGGCCGAGCTGTCCGCAGCGCTGGCCGCAAAAAAAATCTCCAGCGTCGAGCTTACGCAGGATCGACTCGACCGCATCGCCTCGCTCAATCCGAAGCTGAATGCGTTCGTCACTGTCGATCCCGACAAGAGCCTTGCGCAAGCGCGAGACGCCGATGCACGCATTGCGCGGGGCGATGCCACGCCGCTCACCGGCGTCCCGATTGCGCACAAGGACATCTGGTGTGCCAAGGGTTGGCGGACAACCTGTGGCTCGCGCATGCTGGAAAACTTCATCGCGCCGTATGACGCGCATGTCGTTCAACGCTTCAATGTCGCCGGCGCGGTCAATCTCGGCAAATGCAATATGGATGAGTTCGCCATGGGCTCGTCCAACGAAACCTCCTACTTCGGTCCGGTCAGAAATCCCTGGGGCACCGACTACGTGCCGGGCGGCTCATCGGGCGGTTCCGCCGCGGCTGTTGCCGCGCGCCTCGCGCCCGCGGCAACAGGCACGGATACCGGCGGTTCCATCCGCCAGCCGGCCGCATTGTGCAATGTTTCCGGCCTCAAGCCGACTTACGGCCTCGTGTCGCGTTACGGCATGATCGCCTTCGCCTCCAGTCTCGATCAGGGCGGCCCGTTTGCGCAAACGGCGGAGGATCTGGGTCTGCTGCTCAACGTCATGGTTGGTTTCGACGAACGCGATTCCACCAGCCTGCAACGCCCCCCTGAAAATTACACGCGATCTTTAAGCAATCCGCTTGCCGGATTGCGCATCGGTCTGCCGCGTGAATATTTCAGCGAAGGTTTGAGCGATGACGTACGCGCTGCGGTGGATGCGGCGCTGCAGGAATTTCGCCGGCAGGGTGCGACGACGGTCGATATCGACCTGCCCAACAGCGCCCTGTCGGTGCCGGCCTACTATGTCATCGCGCCGGCCGAGGCGTCGTCGAACCTTTCGCGCTTCGATGGCGTTCGTTACGGTTATCGCGCGCCGGAGTACGGCGATCTGGCCGATATGTACAGCAAGTCGCGCGGACAGGGCTTCGGCGCTGAAGTGAAGCGGCGCATTCTGATCGGCACTTATGTGCTCTCGCACGGCTATTACGATGCCTATTACTTGCAGGCGCAGCGTGTGCGGCGATTGATCGCCGATGACTTCAAGGCCGCGTTCGAACAATGCGACGTGATCCTCGGGCCGACCGCACCCACGGTCGCGTTCAAGCTTGGCGAGAAAGTGGCTGACCCGGTGCAGATGTATCTGAACGACATCTACACCATTGCCGCGAACCTGGCCGGCTTGCCGGCGATGTCGATCCCGTGCGGCTTCGGCAACAACGGTTTGCCGGTCGGCCTGCATCTGGTCGGCAACTACTTCGACGAAGCACGCATGCTGAATGTGGCGCATCAGTATCAGCGCGCCACCGACTGGCATGCGCGTATGCCGCAGGGAATCTAACGATGGAATGGGAAGTCGTCATCGGTCTGGAAACGCACGCGCAACTTTCGACCGCCTCGAAAATCTTTTCCGCTGCTTCGACCGCGTTCGGCGCCGCGCCGAATACGCAGGCTTCGGCAGTCGATATTGCCCTGCCTGGCGTGTTGCCGGTATTGAACAAGGGCGCGGTGGAGCGTGCGATCCGCTTTGGCCTGGCGGTCGATGCCAAGGTAAATCGGCGTTCGATTTTTGCGCGCAAGAATTACTTCTATCCGGATTTGCCCAAGGGTTATCAGATCAGCCAGTACGAGTTGCCGATCGTCGAAGGCGGCACGGTGCGAATCGTCACCTCGGAAGGCGAGAAGATCGTGCACCTGACGCGCGCGCATTTGGAAGAAGATGCTGGCAAGTCGCTGCACGAGGATTTCCGCGGCATGTCGGGCATTGATTTGAATCGGGCCGGCACGCCGCTGCTGGAGATCGTTTCCGAACCGGACATGCGTTCCGCCGAAGAAGCGGTGGCGTATGCGAAAGCGCTGCACGCGCTGGTGCGCTGGATCGATATCTGCGACGGCAATATGCAGGAAGGCTCGTTTCGCTGCGATGCCAACGTGTCGGTGCGACGCAAGGGCGATCCGGTGCTCGGCACGCGACGTGAAATCAAGAACCTCAACTCCTTCCGCTTTCTGCAGCAGGCGATCGAGTACGAAATCAAGTGGCAGATCGAAACCATCGAGGACGGCGGCAAGATTCAGCAGGCCACGGTGCTGTTCGACCCGGACACGGGCGAAACGCGCACCATGCGCACGAAGGAAGATGCGCACGACTATCGCTACTTCCCGGATCCCGATCTGCCGCCGCTGGTCGTAAGCGAGGAATGGATCGAGTGCGTACGTAATGAATTGCCCGAGCTGCCGCAAGCGCAATGCGAGCGCTATCAGCGGGACTTCGGTTTATCGCCCTATGACGCGCAGGCTTTGACGCAATCGCGCGAGATGGCGACATATTTCGACAGCGTCGTGAGCGCGCTGGGCGCGGATGCCGCGGCGGCCAAGCTCGCCGCCAACTGGGTGATGGGTGAACTATCCGCCGCGCTCAATCGCAGCGGACTGGCGATTGAACAGGCGCCCGTCGGCAGTGCGCAGCTTGCCGGACTGATTCGGCGAATCCGCGACAACACTATTTCCGGCAAGATCGCGAAGGACGTATTCGATGCGATATGGACCGGCGAGGCCAACGGCGACGATGCGGTCGACATGCTCATCGAGCGCAAGGGGCTGAAGCAGATCAGCGATGTCGGCGAGCTTGCCGCCATCGTCGATCAGATCATCGCGGCCAATTCGAAATCGGTCGAGGAATTCCGCGGTGGCAAGGACAAGGCGCTCAACGCGCTGGTCGGCCAGGCGATGAAGGCAACCAAGGGCAAAGGCAATCCGGCGCAACTGGCCGAACTGTTCCGCGGCAAGCTGGCTTAGAGACGGTTCGATTGAGCGCCGAGGATCGGTCGCAAGTGCGGCGCCGCCGCCACTTCTATTACTTCTTCGAGACCTCGGTCGAGGTGAGACGCGACGTGGTGCGGTTGTCGCGCGTCAGTTCGCCGTAACGGCGTTTGTCTTCATCGTAGCGATGCGTGATCGTGGCCGCGTCGCGCTGTTTTGCTTCGAGCAGGGCACGCTGGTTGCGCAGTTCGATTTCGTTGGAATCGATGTCGCGCTGCAACTTGGTCGGCAGCCGCTTGTCCTTGTGTGCGGCCGCCTGCCGTGCCAGATCCGTCTGGCGCGTTTCTGCTTGCGTGACGTTGTGTTGCGCGTTCTTGATTGCGTCCCGGCTATTTGCCAGCGCCCGTTCGCGCGCATCGTCGATGTCCTGTTCGCTGGCGTAAGTCTTGAGCAGCGCCTCGTTTTTGCGCGTTTCTTCCTGCGCCCGTTTATCCGCCTCCTCCTTCAGGCGTGCTTCTTCTTCCCGCGCGGCGATTTGCTCCGGCGTCAACGCCGCGGCATGGCGCTTGATCACCGCGCCCTGGCGGTTCAATTGCGCGGCGGCCTTGCCGGTCGCTTCGGTCGGCAGTCGCTCGGAGTAATGCACGATGCCTTTGTCGTCCACCCACTTGAACAGCGGCCCCGCATTGGCGGTCGGCGCGATAAACAGCGCACCGGTGAGGCATAGCAGGATCGCCATGCGTCGCGATCCGCCGCGCGTGCGATCACGTGTCGGGCGTGCGCAATTCTTGACTTCAGGCATACCCAATTGCTCCGTAATGCTGCCGATACTCGCTGATGGCCTGTAAATATTGAGCAAGATCCGGCTCGTTCTCCAGATACATCAGCAAGTCGTCGGCGGTCGCTATGGCGATGACGGGCACGCCATAGCGCTCTTCCACTTCCTGCACTGCCGATTGTTCGCCTGCTCCGCGCTCCATGCGATCGAGAGAGATCGCCACGCCGGCCATCTGCGCCTCATAGGCTTCCAGTATGGCGACCGCCTCGCGAACTGCGGTTCCCGCCGTCATCACGTCATCCACCACGAGCACACGTCCTTCGGGGGATGCGCCGATGATATTGCCGCCTTCGCCGTGATCCTTGACTTCCTTGCGATTGAACGCAAACGGCACATCGTGTCCCATGCGCGCGAGCGCCATCGAGGTCGCCGCAGCTAGTGCAATGCCTTTGTAGGCCGGGCCGAACAGCATGTCGAATTCCACGCCGGAAGAAAGGATCGCTTTTGCGTAAAATTCCGCAAGTCGGTCCAGTCGCGCGCCCGTGTTGAACAAGCCAGGGTTGAAGAAGTACGGCGTGGTTCTGCCGGATTTGGTCACAAAGCTGCCGAAACGCAGCACCCCGCACTCGATGCAAAAGCGGATAAAGTCGTGCCTGAACTCAGCCACACATATTCCTTCAAAAGCCCTGATCTTCTCAGTCAATTTCAAAATGTTACGCGTCATCACAGTCAACCTCAACGGCATTCGCTCGGCCGTATCCAAGGGCATTCTCGAGTGGCTCGTCAAACAAAGGGCCGACTGCGTGTGCATGCAGGAGGTACGCGCGCAACAGGCTGACATGTCCGACGCAATCCTTATGCCAAACGGGCTGCATGCGCACTTCGCCTGCGCCGATCGCAAGGGCTATGCGGGCGTGGCGATGTACTGCCATCGCGAGCCGGAGCGTTTCGTGTCGGGCTATGGCAGCAAGGAGTTCGATGCGGAAGGACGCTTCCTGCAGGCGGACTTCGGACCGTTATCCATTGTGTCCCTGTATATGCCTTCAGGCTCGAGTGGTGAGGAACGGCAGGCTGCCAAATTCCGCTTCATGGCTGAGTTTATGCCGCACTTGCAGCGGCTGACCGATAGCGGACGTGAATTCATTGTGTGCGGCGACTGGAACATCGCGCACAAGGAAGTCGATCTGAAGAATTGGAAATCGAATCAGAAGAACTCCGGCTTCCTGCCCGAAGAACGCGCCTGGCTGAGCGAAGTATTCGACCGGCATGGCTGGGTCGACGTGTATCGCCGACTTCATCCCGACGCGACGAGCGAGGGATATACCTGGTGGTCCAACCGCGGGCAGGCATATGCGAAGAACGTCGGGTGGCGCATCGATTATCAGATCGCGACGCCGGGTATCGCGGCGAAGGCAATGCGCGCGGAGATTTACAAGGCGGAAAAATTCAGCGATCACGCACCGCTGATCATCGATTATGACTGGGCAATCAATTCTTGACCGAGTCGCCTGTTTCGGCCTCGTTTTGTTCCGACCATTGCAGCATGCGTTTGGCCCACAGCAGCAGCAGATACGCCGGGAACGAAAGCAGGAAGGTGACAAAGAAGTAAGGCGCGAAGCCCATCGCCTGCGCGCCGAAGCCGCTGGCCCAGCCGGCGACCGAGCGCGACAGCGCGAACACGGACGAAAGCAGCGCGTATTCCGTTGCCGAATGCCGCTTGTCGACGATGGCCATCAGAAAGGCCAGAAAGGCGGCGGTGCCGAGTCCGCCGGTGAACGACTCCATGGCGCTTGCCGTGTAAATCACCGCGCGATGCCACAGCAGCGGTTCGACCCCCGCACCGTATGGAACGTAATACGCGGCAATGGCATAGCCAAGATTCGACAGCGCCTGGAACAGGCCCAATACCCATAGTGCCTTGAAGATGCCTGTGCGGTCGGTATACCAGCCACCCGCAACGCCGCCGGCAATCGACAGGGCCAGCCCGATGTTCACCGAGACCAGACCGATTTCAGTCGCGCTGAAGCCCGCGTCGACCCAGAAAGGTTTCACCATGAAACCCATTGCCGCGTCGCCAAGCTTGAACAACAGAATGAACGCCAGGGTCGGCAGGATGTACGGACGGCTGAAGAGTTCCATCAGCCCGGCCAACAGCGGACTGCGCTCGATGTCCTGCAGCGCATGACGCCGGGCTGCCGCACGAAACAGCGCGGCGCAGAGAAAAAGGCAGCCGATCTCCGTTGCGCCCAGTGCGAATACCCAGACGAAATCGAGGCCCTTGCGCACCACCTCGATGACGATGAGCAGTATCACGAAAAAGGCGAAGGCAGCCAGACCGCCGGCGAGGAAAGGCTGGCTGACCAGATCGTGCAGCAGACCGCGGGAGCGATCGACGCGCACGGCGCGCACCTGTTCGCGTGGCGCGCACAACACCCCAATGGCCGAAGCGATGAAAATGCCGACGACGACGAGGTAGGCGCCCGACCACTTCACCCAGTCGGACAGTGCGAGGACCACACCCGACGCGAGCATGCCGACGCGGTAAAAGCCGATGCGCACGCCGTTCGCAAGGCCAAGCTCATCGCGATTCAACAGCTCGATGGTATAGCCGTCGATGGCGATGTCGTTGGTGGCGGAGAAGATGGTGAATGCGCCAATCGCCAGCCATACCCACGGTCCGAAACCGGCGTGCATCGCGAACACCAGCATGACCGCGCCCATGCACAGATCGGCGCCGGCCATCCACCAGCGATGGCGGCGATAGTGATCAATCGCCGGCGCCCACAGGAACTTCAGCGTCCACGCCAGGCCGAGCAGCGACAGCACGCCGATGTCGCGCAGTTCGACGCCTTGCTGGCGGAAGTACACCGGAAAGACGTCGTAGAACATGCCGAGTGGAAAGCCCTCGGTGAAATACAGCAGGGCGATCCAGTAGAACTTTGATTTCAGCAGCTTCGGTTGTGCGCTCACGTCGGTCGGCGGTGGCGAGCGTATGTCGCTCAGCGCACGGACTGAATCGAGGCGGGGGACGATTCGGCGTGCATCTTTTCAAAACGGAACACCGCCAGGCTGCCGCGTAGATTGGGCATGACGCGGATCGGCTTGCTTTCATGCAGCACCAGGCGTTCGAGAATGCGGATCGACTGGTCGGCGCAGAAATCTTCGAAATCGCGAATGGTGCACAGATGCACATTGGGCGTGTCGTACCACTCGTAGGGCAACTCTTCCGACACCGGCATCTGGCCGCCGAAGCTCAGTTGCCAGCGCGCCCGCCAGAAACCGAAATTGGGGAAGGTGACGATGCCTTGGCGCGCGACGCGCAGCATTTCGTTGACGACGACTTCGGTATGACGCATCGCTTGCAGCGTTTGCGACAGGATGACGTAATCGAACGATGCCTCTTCGAACTCGGACAGGCCGCGCTCCAGATCGCCCTGAATGACATTGATGCCGTTGCGCAGCGAGGCGACGACTTTGGCGTCGCTGATTTCCACGCCGTAGCCGCTGACGTTGCGCGTCTGCTTCAAATATTTGAGCAACAGCCCGTCGCCGCAACCCAGATCGAGCACGGTCGAATTCGGCCGTATCCATTCGGCGATCGCGGCGAAGTCCGGCCGGCCGTTGAGGCTGACTTCTTCTTGCGCGGTCATAGCGGCGATGCTCCCGCGATAAGGCTTTGCGTCGCGGCGGCATGCGCGTTGTCCGCCGGCGTTGTGCCGAGATTGCGGTGGATGCTGTCGAACCACGCCTGCACCAGCGCGTGATAGCGCGCATCGTCCATCAGGAAGGCGTCATGGCCGTGCGGCGCGTCGATCTCGGCGTAGCTGACGTCGCGGCGGTTATCGAGCAGTGCCTTGACGATTTCGCGCGAGCGTGCCGGCGAAAAACGCCAGTCCGAAGTGAACGAGATGACCAGAAATTTCGCTCGCGCGGCCGCGAGCGCGGCGGATAAATCGCCTGCGTGCGCCTGCGACGGATCGAAATAATCGAGCGCGCGCGTGATCAGCAGATAGGTATTGGCGTCGAAATAGGAAGCGAACTTATCCGCCTGATAGTGCAGATAGGATTCCACCTCGAAGTCGACGTCGAAGTGGAATCCGAGTCGGCCCGAACGCAGCACGCGGCCGAATTTCTCCATCATGGCGTCGTTGGACAGATAAGTGATGTGGCCGATCATGCGCGCCACGCGCAGGCCGCGTTGCGGGATCACGCCGTGTTCGTAATAGTTGCCGCCATGGAAATCGGGATCGGTGATGATGGCCTGGCGCGCCACTTCGTTGAACGCGATGTTCTGTGCCGACAGCTTCGGCGCGGCCGCGATCACGAGCGAGTTGGCGACGCGATCCGGGTATGAAATGGTCCACTGCAGCGCCTGCATGGCGCCCAGGCTGCCGCCCATGACCGCCGCGAAGCGCTCGATGCCGAGATGATCGGCCAGGCGCGCCTGTACCTCGACCCAGTCTTCCACCGTAATGACCGGGAACGCGGAGCCGTAGGGTTTGCCGGTCTCGGGATTGATCGACGCCGGGCCGGTCGAGCCGAAACAGCCGCCGAGATTGTTCACGCCGATCACGAAAAAGCGATCGGTGTCGACCGGCTTGCCCGGGCCGACCATGTTGTCCCACCAGCCGACGTTATGCGGATCGTCGGCGTAATAGCCGGCCACATGATGCGCGGCGTTGAGGGCG
>DATCWO010000199.1:0-11241 GCA_036566325.1 Burkholderiales bacterium
AGCGGCACGGCAGCCGGCTCGCGGGCAAAGCAATCACGCAGCCAGTGCTCAGATAAAACGACGGACTCACTTCGATTCATCGACGCGATCATAGCGCAAGGTGCGCGCGACGCAACGATGCAAAAAAATGGGCGCCCAAAGGCGCCCGACACAAGCAAAACGGCGTTATTCGTTCGCGAACCACATCATGGAAAGGCCGATGCCCAGACCCGCGGGCAATCCATAACGTTCAAGCATGCTCACTTCGCCAGCGGTCACGACGTCGACCGGAATATCGGAGGCCTTAATCAGACGATCGGCAATCGGCTGCCGAAGCAGACGGGCAAAGCCGTGAACCGGCGACGTACCCACCACGATTTCATCGACACCCTGTCTCGCCGCAAAGCCCGCCACGCTTTCAACGATGCGCCCGCGCAGCATGTGAACCGTGCAACACACGCCAGCTGTTTCCACCCGGCGCTGCGCCGGCTCAAATGCCTGCCGGGCCCGATCCTGACGCATGGCTTCGGTTTCCCCGCGAGACAAAAAGCGGGACACATAACGAGGAAAAAGCGGCTGCACGTTGACCAGTTGAATGACCGCATCGCGACTCTCTTGCGCAGCCCGAATCGCTTCATCGACGGCCTTCAGTGAGCAATCCGAGCCGTTTACCGGAACCAGTATTTTGAACATGACAATCCCTTTCGTATTTACACATTTCCAATGACATGCGCGCGACGGCGGTTATGGAGATAGCCAAATCCCACCACGCCACCGACAACAAGCAGATAAAACGCGACGGTCACCATGCTGTTGCGCCCGAAATATTCCTGCACCATTGCTTCGCTGGTCATCATCTTGACTGCGGTCCACGCGATAACAACCGTGCCCACATAGATGATTGCGGGATAGCGCTCTATCCATTTCAAAATCAGGCGCGAACCGCCGATGACGATCGGAATGCTGATCAGCAGGCCGAACACGACGAGGAAAAAACTACCGTGCGCGGCACCCGCCACTGCCAACACGTTGTCCAATCCCATCACCGCATCCGCAATGACGATGGTCTGCATTGCGGCCCAGAAGCTCGCAGCCGGTTTCACCCGCTGATGAGCGTCGTGGGCCGGGGCAATCAGCTTCCACGCAATCCACATCAGCAACAGACCACCAACCAGCATGAGGCCTGGAACCTGGAGCAGCCAGACGACAAAAACAGTCATGGCGGAACGCACAACAATCGCGCCAAGCGTGCCCCAGATGATTGCCTTCTTCTGCAGTTGATGTGGGAGGTTGCGTGCGGCAAGCGCAATGACAATCGCGTTATCTCCGGCCAGCACAAGGTCGATCAGGACAATGGCGGCCAGAGCCGACAAAAACTCCGCTGTGAATAGCTCCATACGCGTCCTCATTCGGCGGATAGACATCACAAGCCGAATTCAGCGTGATCCGCGGCCCATGCCAAATCCGGCAAAGGTCTCGCTCGCGCTATTGCTGCGTCGGTGACCGGAGACTGGTCTCGTAATGACGGACACCGCGCGGGAATCGCTTCCCGGAGCTACTCCCCCTTGAGGGTCCCCGAAGCGACCGGCGCTTTCGGGTTGAACGCATCATGCGGCTCGCCGGATACGGCGAGAAATGAAGCTTCGCAATACATACATTGCGATTCGCAATACTGCGGCGCGCGCATTGCACCCGTTTCCAGGTAGTGCTGTAATGACGCCTGTACTTTATGCGGTCCCTCAAAGGGGAGTAGCGGAAGTAGCAGGGTCGTCATTTCGGTGACGCAGTTCGTCCTCCGGCCCTGCTCTGCATGACGAGTGTTCTTCGTCTGCAAGCGAGACCTTTGCCACATAGGCGATGGTTCGTGAAACGCCTGAGCCTATAGGCCGTTTCGCTTTGCAGTAGGGCTGGAGAACATTCGATGCTTGATCGTCGCTTACGGCGCTACGTCGGGCGCGGCATGCTGACGCAACTTGCCGCCTTTGAAGCCGTGGTGCAGCTCGGCGGCTTCACTCGCGCGGCCGAAGCGCTGCACATGGCGCAACCTACCGTTTCCCTGCTGGTGAAGAGGCTGGGCGAAACGCTGGGTGTCGTGCTCTTCGAATCGACCTCACGAGACATTCGTCTTACCCCGGCCGGCACGGAAACCTACAGGTTCTGCCAGGATTTTTTTCGCTCCCTTGCCGGCTTCGACGATCACCTGATGGATTTGCGATCGTCCACGGTTTCCCCGTTGCGCATTGCCGTATGCACCGCGGCGGAATCCCTCGCACCCGCAATGCTGTGTGGCTTCTGCGAGCGACATCCTGAGCTCAGGCTCATGTTGTCCGTCGCCAACCGATTGCAACTGCTGAATCGACTGGCTGCGGCAGTGGAC
Source organism: Burkholderiales bacterium (assembly GCA_036566325.1). GTDB lineage: Bacteria > Pseudomonadota > Gammaproteobacteria > Burkholderiales > SG8-39 > ZC4RG42. The sequence continues at coordinate 2,357 of DATCWO010000199.1, forward strand.
GACTTCTACATCTTCGGCACGCCGCCGACAGGAATGGATGTCCATATGCATCCAATCCATCCCGACGAACTACACATCTACGCGTCGGTTCTGCATCCCTACGCGCATCGAAAAAAACTGTCTCTGGCCGACCTCGCGCGAGAACCGCTACTGATGCGCGAGGTCGGCTCCGGCACGCGGCAAATCGCCGACGAGCTATTTGCGCGACATGGCTATCGGCCCTACATCCGGATGGAGATGGATAACAACGACGCGATCAAACGCGCAGTGGCGGCCGGATACGGCGTGGCGCTGTTGTCGCGGCATGCAGTCAACCTCAAACCGAGACATGAAGCATTGGTCCCGCTGCGGGTGGAGGGATTCCCCATCCGGCGCGAATGGCAACTCGTTTATCGCGTCGACAAAATACTCTCCCATACGGAACAGGAGTTGCTTGACGAACTCAGTCTGCAGGCAGCCCATGCGCGCGCTGAAGACAGCGAGATGTCCAAAACAAAAACATCTCAAAAGCCTAAGCGATTCCGCGGCCCGGCGTCTGCCGGCCCCATTCTGGAGGGTTCGTCATGAAAGCTCCCGCGATTACCTCGGCCATCGTGGCCGTATTATTCAGCTCCGCTGCCTGGGCATTTCACTGCCCGGCGGATATGGCCAAGATCGACGCAGCGCTGGCCCAACAGCCGTCGATCTCCAAAGCGCAGATGGCGGAAGTGAAGAAACTGCGCGCTGAAGGCGAGGCCCTGCACAAGGCAGGCAAACATCAGGAATCGGTCGATACGCTCGCCAAGGCGATGAAGCTGCTTAACATCGAATGACCACGATCGCCTGGCGTACCGCTGCGCTGTTTTCGGTGTCGCAGCGTTACGCCAGGCGTTTTTTGAAATCGTCGAGGGCGCCCATCAACGCGCGGCAGATGCCCGGCTCCCATACCGAATGGCCGGCATCCTGAACGATGGTGTAACGCGCTTCCGGCCATTCGTATTTCAAATCATGCGCCGTCACTGCCGGGCATACGACGTCGTATCGCCCTTGCACAATCACGCCCGGTATCTCACGCAGACGATGCGCATTTTCGAGCAGCGAGTTGGGGGGCAGAAAAATGTCGTGCGTAAAGTAATGCGCCTCGATGCGTGCCAGCCCGAGCGCCACGACATCGTCGGCGAAGTGACTGACCGTCTCCGGAGATGGCAGCAAGGTGGAGCACGAACCCTCGTAAATGCTCCATGCCTTAGCAGCCGGCATATGTACGGCAGAGTCGGGATGCGTGAGCCGCTTGTAAAAACCGGCGAGCAGGTCGCGCCGTTCAGGGGGTGGTAAAAAACCGGCGAAGCGGTCCCATACCTCTGGATAGATGGCGCGCAGTCCGTACAGGAACCAGTCGATCTCACTCGGCCGGCACAGAAAAATTCCGCGCAACACGAGGCCAAGGCACCGCTCCGGGTGCGCTTCGGCATAGGCGATAGCGAGCGTCGAACCCCATGAACCGCCAAAGACCAGCCAACGCTCGATACCCAGATGCGCCCGGAGCTGTTCCAGGTCCGCGATCAAATGCGGCGTGGTGTTGTCGCGTAGTTCACCGAGCGGCTTGGAGCGACCGGCACCGCGCTGGTCGTAGATGACGATGCGATAGGCATTGGGATCGAATAGACGACGGTGGCTCGGCGAACTACCTGCCCCCGGTCCACCGTGCAAGAACACCACGGGAATGCCGCTTGGGTTGCCGCACGCCTCCCAGTACATGGTGTGCAGTGCATCGAGTGGAAGCATGCCGGCGGTGTATGGCTCGATCGGCGGAAACAGCGGCAATTCGGTTTGATTCATCGTGCGTCAATATTAGGAATGTCTGAATAAGTGCCGAGAATGGGCGTGAGTGCGCGAAGCTGTACGAGCGAGGGCAAAGTAAAGCAACGCCTTAGCAGGCCAGAGCTTGCGGCAACATTCATCAAAAAACCTTAATTAGCGCTTTCTCGAGGCAATGCAGCACTCATTGGCGCTGTCATTTTGGTTTCGCCGCATCGGCTGCGGCCTGAAATTGCCGGAGCATCTGTGTCCACGCCTCGAGCGGATTCGGCGGCGCAGTTTCAGCATGTGGATCTTGCGCCGCGCCCATTGCGTTCAACGCGCCCCTTTGCATTTCGAGCGTCTGGATCGACAGCTGCAACAACTCGAGCTGCGCCTGCATCCAGCCTTCCACCGCCCGCAGCTCCACGATACGTCGATCGATTTCCGCGCTATCGAAAATCGGCAGCGGTACAGGCGACGGCCCGAGGCCAGGAGGCACCATCAACCGCTTCAGCCATTCGAGCGGGTCGGGCGAATCAGTGTTTTCAGCCATTGTGCGAATTTATGTGGTGAAGACGTAGGAACGAGGCGACATCATGCGCTCAAAAAAGCGCGCACTTCATTGCCACGCACCAAGGTATCCCGATATCCCAAGTCGATCAAGGCGCGACAGAAATCGGCTTCGAACAACAAATAGCTGGCCAGGTTCGAGCCGTTGCGATTCATCGCGCCGATTGCGCGCATCAGAAAACGCGTCGTCCTCGGCAACGACCGCACATGCCGCGCGGCGATGCGTTCAATCGGCTCGCTCGGCGACATGACCAACACGTCGATCGTGCGCAGATGAACACCAAGATCCTTGGCGCATTCGGGAGAAACGCATTGCAGCGTGCGATTGATGCGCTGCAGCCGTTCGATATCCACCGACAAGCTATCGAGAAAAATACTGTTCAGCGCATGGCCGGCAATCTGCGCGAGCGACGGGTAGATGTTCGAGCGCACGCGCGGTGGCTCGGTCGATTGCCGGCCCGTACCAATAATCAGGACGCGATCGGCGCCGAGATGCAAGGCAGGACTGATCGGCGCGATCTGTCGCATCGACCCATCGCCGAAATATTCGCGATGGACCTTTACCGCGGGAAACATGAACGGCAACGCGCTGGAGGCGAGCAACAGGTCAGCATTCAGTGCACGCGCCGCACCGGTGCGTTGCGTACGCTCCCACGCCTGTACATCCGGGCCACCCTGATAAAACGTGACCGATTGTCCGGAGGTATAGCCCGATGCGGTGACCGCCACGGCGTAGAGCGCGCCTGCATCGATGTTGGCCTGAATGCGGCTGAAATCCATAGTCCGTTCGAGCATTTCGCGCAACGGCGTGTTGTCGAGCAGGGAGATCGGATTGTTGCGATAAAGCAGCGTCAGCGCAGCCAGCCACTTGCCACCGGTCTTCAGCGTTCCCGGCAGATCGGTGCGGTAGACCTGATGCGCATGAAAGTTTTCCCACACCTCACGCAGATGACGCACGCTGGCGGCGAAATCGTCCGCATGGATCGCAAGCGTCGCGGCATTGACTGCGCCGGCCGACGTTCCGCAGACAATGGGGAAGGGATTGCTCGGCGTATCGCCAAGCAGTTCGCTGACTGCCTTGAGCACGCCGACCTGATAGGCGGCACGCGCACCGCCTCCAGTCAGAATGAGCCCGATCTTTTTGCTGTTGTCGGTCATGTTCGAGTGGCCCAGACAGGGGTCGCGGGCAGCGCAGTGTAGCTTTGTCGTGCTGCGAAAACCAGCGAACGCCGGGCAGAACGGCGACCATCCAATCGCATTCGAAGGCGTAAGTCACACTGTGCCCGCGGCAGCCTCCACAGCGGTGAGCGCCGTCATGTTGACGATGCGTCGAACGGTGGCCGACGGGGTCAGGATTTGCACGGGCGCCGCGGCGCCCAACAGGATGGGGCCGATCGTGACGCCATCGCCCGCCGCCGCCTTGAGCAAATTGAAAGAAATGTTGGCGGCTTCCAGCGTCGGCATGACGAGCAGATTCGCTTCGCCCTTCAAACGCGAGTTGGGAAACACCATGTGGCGAACTTCTTCGGACAACGCCGCATCGCCCTGCATCTCGCCTTCGACTTCCAGGTCGGGCGCCCGACTACCGATCAGGCCAAGCGCGTCGCGCATTTTTTCTGCGGATGGGGAACTGCTCGTACCAAAACTGGAATGCGACACCAGCGCCACTTTCGGCTCGATGCCGAAACGTCGCACGACATCGGCGGCGAGAACGGTCATCTCGGCGACTTGTTCCGCGGTCGGGTCGAGATTGACGTGGGTATCGCAAATGAACACCGTACGCTTGGACAGCACCAACAGGTTCAACGCGTAATAGCCGCCGATACCCGGGCGACGACCGAGCACCTGATCAACATAATGGAGGTGCAAATCATAGCTGCCGAAGGTGCCGCAGATCATCGAGTCGGCATGGCCCTGATAAATCATCATGGCGCCAATCAGGGTATGACGCCGTCGCATTTCAATCTTCGCATACGGGACCGACACGCCGCGCCGCTCGGTGAGGCCGTGATACGTCTGCCAGTAGCTGCGGTACCGTTCGTCCCACTCCGGATTGCACAATTCGAAATCCACGCCTGCCTTGAGCCGCAGTCCGAAGCGCGCGATGCGCTGCTCGACAACTTGCGGCCGCCCTACCAGAATCGGCTTCGCTAGTCCTTCATCGACCACGATCTGCACGGCGCGCAGAACGCGTTCGTCTTCGCCCTCGGCGTAGACGATGCGCTTCGTTGCAGTCTTGGCTGCGGCAAATAGTGGCCGCATGATCAGGCCGGAGTGATAGACGAATTGCTGCAACGCGTCGCGATACGCACTGAAATCTTCGATCGGCCTTGTTGCCACGCCGCTGTCCATCGCAGCCTTCGCCACTGCCGGCGCGACCTTCACAATCAAGCGCGGATCGAACGGTTTTGGAATGAAATACTCGGGGCCGAATTTCACATCCGGCTCGCCATATGCGGCCGCAACGACGTCGGACTGCTCCGCCAGCGCCAGATCCGCAATCGCCTGCACACACGCGACCTTCATTTCTTCGTTGATTTCGGTCGCACCGACATCCAGCGCGCCGCGGAAAATGAACGGGAAGCACAATACGTTGTTGACCTGGTTCGGGTAGTCCGATCGGCCGGTTGCAACAATGGCATCAGGCCGGACTGCTTTGGCAAGATCCGGGCGGATCTCCGGCTCTGGATTGGCAAGCGCGAGGATGAGCGGCTTGGGGGCCATTCGCGCCACCATTTCTGGCGTCAGTACACCCCCAGCGGACAAGCCGAGGAAAACATCGGCCCCTTCGATTATTTCGCCGAGCGTTCGCGCATTGGTGTCGCGCGCATAGCGCGCCTTGTAGGGGTCCATTTCCTCCGTGCGGCCGGCATATACGACGCCTTTGATATCGGCAATCCAAATGTTCTTTTCCGATAAACCCAGACGCACAAGCAGATTCAGACATGCCAGCGCAGCCGCACCCGCGCCGGAGCAAACGAGTTTCACCGCGGAAATTGGCTTGTCTACCAGGCGTAGGCCATTGGTGATTGCGGCGGCGACGATAATGGCCGTTCCGTGCTGATCATCATGGAACACCGGAATTTTCATGCGCTTGCGCAACTCGCGCTCGATCTCGAAGCACTCCGGCGATTTGATGTCTTCTAGGTTGATGCCGCCGAACGTCGGCTCCAGGGCGGCGACTATATCGATGATCTTGGCCGGATCGCGCTCTTCGATTTCGATATCGAACACATCAATACCGGCGAATTTCTTGAACAGCACCGCCTTGCCTTCCATGACGGGCTTGGCGGCCAGTGGCCCGATCTGACCGAGACCGAGTACCGCTGTGCCGTTGGTGATGACTCCCACCAGATTGGCGCGGATGGTCAGCGCGCTCGCCTGCATCGGATCCTGCTTGATCGCTTCGCATGCGGCCGCCACGCCAGGCGTGTAAGCCAGCGACAGGTCATGCTGATTGACCAGTCCTTTGCTTGGCGTGACCGAGATTTTTCCTGCGATTGGGTGACTGTGATAATGCAGTGCTGCCTGGCGCAATGCGTCGTCCATCGTTCACTCCTGAGGGCTATGTAGTATCAGTATAGTTCCGCCACGATTCGTCCTGGATAAAAGCGAACCGGAGCCGCGTCCCATGGTCTTATTGATCACTATGCGACGCATCTATACAGCTGTGCTCCTTCTTTGCTCCGTGCTGAGCGGTTGTGCAACTCATATGGGGCAGCGCGATGCAGCCGGCAATCCCGGCTTGCAAAGATTGAGTGCAGAGCAGTTGGCCGAACAGGCCGCTCAGGCGCCGACGAAGCTCGGCGTGGCGGAGATCGCCGCGCTGGCGCGACAAGGGCGATCCCCGAATGAAATCGTGGCGCGCATGCGAGCCAGCGGATCGCGCCTCAACATGGACGTCGAACAGCAATACGCGCTGCGTAAACTCGGTGTCTCGGAAACCGTGATCGGCGCACTGATCACCGCGGAAGCCGAGGCGCGACGAACCGATCGCGTAACGGCCGAGGCGGACCGTGCGGCAATACGCAAGCGGGAGGAAGAAGCGCAACGCGAGATGTACCGCTCCTACGCTTACGATCCCTATCCCTACGGCATGTGGTATCCCTATTTCGGATACAGCAGGTTTGGCCATCATAGCGGTTGGTATGGCGGCATCGGCTGGGGCTGGTAGCATCCTACGCACAACCAGAACGCCTTCCCTCTTCTATGAATGACCGTCGCCCGGCGCCGCTTGCGCGCCGTATGCAAGACATTGCCCCTTTCCACGTCATGGAAGTACAGCGGCGTGCCTTCGAGCTCGAAGCGCAGGGGCGGCACATCGTCCATATGGAAATCGGCCAGCCGGACTTTTCGGCTCCGCCTCAAGTCGTCGAGGCCGGCGTTGCGGCCATGCGCCAAACGGGGCTTGGGTATACCGACGCGCTGGGCCTGCCCGCGTTACGCGAACGTATCGCGGCATTCTATGCAACGCAGTATCAAGTCGCGTTAAACCCTGATCGAATCATGGTGACGGCAGGCGCCTCGGGCGCTTTTCTTATTGCCATGGGCGCGCTGGTCAATCCGGGCGACGAAGTGCTGATGGCCGATCCCTGCTATCCGTGCACACGCCATTTTGTACGGATGTTCGAGGGTCGGCCGATCGCACTGCCGGCAGCTGCCGAGAATTTTTATCAGCCGCGGGCGGACGATATCGCACGAGCCTGGCGACCGCAGACGCGTGGCGTAGCGCTGGCATCGCCGTCCAATCCCACGGGAACCAGCATTCCGACGAGCGAACTGGCGCGTATCGCGGAGGTCGTTTCAGCGCGCGAGGGCTTCCTGCTGGTGGATGAGATCTATCAGGGACTGGTATACGGCCACGCGCCGGCGACAGCGCTTTCGGTTACCGACTCCTGCATGGTGATCAACAGCTTCTCCAAATACTTCTGCATGACCGGGTGGCGGCTTGGCTGGCTGGTTGCGCCGGAAGAGCAAATTCGCGAGATGGAACGCCTCGCACAGAATGCGTACATCTGCGCATCCACCCCGGCGCAGCGGGCGGCGCTTGCAGCGTTCGAACCGGGCACGCTGGATATTCTTGAAGAGCGTCGTATGGCGTTTCAGCACAGGCGGGATTTTCTCGTCCCGGTCTTGCGCGAGCTGGGGTTCTCGATTCCGGTGATACCTGACGGTGCGTTTTACGTCTATGCGGGCTGTGAACGCTTCACGTCCGACAGCCGTCAATTCGCCATGCGTCTACTGGATGAAGCGGGGGTGGCGATCACGCCGGGTTGCGACTTCGGCGTACATCGAGCGAACCAACATGTGCGCTTCGCCTACACGCGCAGCATCGAAGAATTGGAAGAGGGTATGGAACGGCTCGCGCGCTTTGTGTCGAGCCAATAGCGACCTAGCTCGGCGGCCCTCAGGTAAATCGCGCCTTAGATATCGGTGCGCGCAGAAACAACGCCGAGCGCACGACGCAGACGCTCCTGCTCCGCCATCACCTTCTGCGCGTAACGACTCTCGGGATCATCCGCGGCGCCGGCATAGAGTTGCAGCCCGCTTTCGAGCGATCCGGTCTGTCGGATATAGGTTTTCAGGATCTGGACGCCGACCTGAATGTTCACGCTCGGTTCGAGCAGCGCTTCGTCGCCGCCATGCGCACTCAGCTTATCGAGATGGAATCGCGGCACGACCTGCATCAGGCCCTTTGCACCGTAACCGCTTTCCGCGATGGGATTGAAGCGGGATTCGATCGCCATGACGGAAAGAATCAACAGCGGATCCACTTTCCATTTCCGTCCGACCGCATAAGCTTCCTGCACCAGTTGTTCGATTGCGTCGCCGGCAACCCGGTATCTGCGCGCTAGATATGTGGCAACCGTACGCTGCTGCGATTGCACCGCGCTGTCGGCTTCATAAAACTGAGCGCTCGCAGGTTGTTCAGCAGCGTGTGCGTCGGATAGGCTCGTGTCTCGCGTGAAGTCGGGGCCGATCACTAATGTCACCAGCGCCACTAGACCGAATACAGCCAACCCCTGCGTAAGCGTCTTCGTCGCAATGGCCGTCATCCTGCGGGCCTTGCGCATATACATTTGCTTCATGCTCTCTCCGTGCAAAAGTCACACTGCTAAAAGCTGCTTGCAATCAGTCCTGCTTTAGTCGTGCAGCAGCAGTAGATGCCGTGTGATCTATGGACCCGTAGTTGTTACGGATAAGCGGGTCGAACGGTGCGCAGATTCGCGCGTTTACCGCGTTGGCTTCAGCCGAAACTTTAAGTTCGACACGCAAAGCCTTGCGGTACGGATATAACTCAAAGAATAGAGTTTGAAGGAAACCGCAGGATAATTAAGAAGTTAGCCCCAGTCAAGCAATTCCGACAAGCGGCCGTCGCAGTTTTGCTGCGTCGCACAATAAAAAAATTTTGGGGAAAGGCCGCCCGGCTCCACCGTTGACCGGCTGGTAAAATGGCCTGGTCTTTCGGCAGGACGCCGGGGGGCAAACACACCAGTATTCGAACGTCTGCGGATCGACCTTTGCCTGTACAAAGA
>DATCWO010000218.1:0-5302 GCA_036566325.1 Burkholderiales bacterium
TCTGAAGCAGGCGCTGGGACATCTGGAAGATTGCCCGGTCGTCATGACGATGTTGAACAAGGCCGTTCGATCCGAGGTTGCGCAGTACTACGGCTACTACGGTTACTCGCGTGCAACGCAAGCCTGAGGAAGCGCCGACGAATAGTCGAAGCTTCATCGCTTGGGAAACACGGGTGGCGGCATTGCCGTTCCGCCCGGATGTTTCCTAAGCGTGCATGCGCTTATCAATATCAATAACGCTCAGGGATCTTGTGGGACAACAACTCGCCCGGTGGAGAAGGGGCGCGGCCGGCGCTCGACTTAAGCGCGCAATTCTGGCGCTCGCGGTCACTTCGGTATTTATCGATTCGCCTGCGTACGCGGCGAAGTGGACGGTGACTCCATCCATTCGCGTGCAGGAGACGTACACCGACAACGTGGAGCTGTCCGAGGACGGCGAAGAGGAATGGGATCTGATCACCGAAGTGGAGCCGGGCGTGTTCGTCCGCGGCGAGGGCGATCGACTGGATTTCTCGCTCGATTATCGCGCCCTGGGTCTGCTCTATACGCAGGACATGGATCGCAATCGCGTCGATCATCGTTTCAACGGCAAGGGTACGTACGAGGCGGTGCGCGATCTCTTCTATGTCGAAGCGGGCGGCGCTGCGACGCAGCAGTTCGAATCGCCCTTTGGCGCGACGCCGGTCGATTCGAGCAGCGACACGGACAATCGTTACACCGCGTATTCCTATTACGTCGCGCCTTATTTACGCGGGCGCGTCTTCGGCGATTCGACCTATCTCTTGCGGCACAACAGCATCTGGACCAACGCCGGACAGAGTTCGGTCCTGAGCGATTCGTACACCAAACAATGGACGGGTCGCTTCGCGACGCCGATCCGCACTTTCGGGCTGGGCCTGACCTACGACCGCAGAGACACGGAGTACGACGACAGTCCGCAGGAGTTGACGACCGAAATCGCGCGGGCCATCGGCTATTGGCGGCTGGACCCGCAGTTCATCCTCAATGCGCGCGCCGGTTACGAACGCGTGGAGTCGCTGTTCAGCGAAACCGAGGAGGACATCTACGGTGCCGGCTTCCAGTGGTTTCCCTCGCCACGCACTTCGCTCGAGGCCTTCGCCGAGCATCGCGTGTTCGGCACCGGCTACCTGGTTCAGTTGCAGCACCGGCGCCCCCTCGCGACCTTCCGTGTGCGCGCCTCGCGCGATCTGTCCACCTATCCGGAAAACCTGTTCACCTTGCAGGAGGGCAACACCGTCGACCTGCTGATGAATTTGCCGCAGTTCGTGGATGCGGCGCCGAACGACCTCATCCTGCGGGAACAGCTTGTCAAGGCGTATATCCAGCTCTCCGGCCTGCCGGAAACAATACAGACGGCGGTGCCGTTCTACAGTCAGCAGGTGCGGATCCAGGAACGCCAGGAGATGTCGGTCGCGCTGACTGGCGTGCGCAACACGGTGGTGTTCGCGCTCTACAACATCGAGAGCGAGAATTTTTCCGGAGACGAAATCGAAGCCGCGCAGCTCGATGCGTTGTTCGGACGACAAATCACGCAACGCGGGGCAAGCGTCAGCTGGACGCACAAGCTGTCGGGTCGCACCCGCTCCAACCTCAGTCTGTACCGCACATACGTCGACGAGAAGGAGCCCTTCAAGCGCGAGTCGGTGCAGGACACGCTGCGCGCGAGCATTAACGTGTCGCTCAGCCCCAAGACCAACGCGTATGTCGGCGCGCGCTATGTGATCTTCGATGCCGACGAGGGCACCTTCAGCGATTACCGGGAAGCGGCCGTGTTCGCCGGATTCACGCACCGCTTCTGAGTGATTAGCGGAACAGGACACTTGTTATGTACGAATCGTTCTACGGCCTTAGCGGCAAACCCTTCCAGCTCAACCCGGATCCGGCGTTCTATTACGCCAGTCGCGGTCACAAGCGGGCGTTCGCCTATCTGCAATACGGCCTGTTCCAGGGTGAGGGCTTCATCGTCATCACCGGCGAGGTCGGCGCGGGCAAGACCACGCTGCTGCGCGGTCTGCTCGAGCAACTCGACGGCAACAAGGTCGTTGCGGCGCAATTGGTCAGCACGCACCTGGACGCGGACGACATGCTCAAGGCGATCGCCGCATCGTTCGGTCTGCCGATCAAATCGGCCGAGAAGGCGCAACTGCTGGTGCAACTCGAAAGTTATTTCGTCACGCTCGCAACCAAGCGCAAGCGCGCGCTGCTGATCGTGGACGAAGCACAGAATCTCACGCCGCGCGCCGTCGAAGAGTTGCGCATGCTGTCGAATTTCCAGCTCGACAATCACGCGCTGTTGCAGAGCTTTCTTATCGGTCAGCCCGAATTGCGCGAAACCATGCGCAGCCCGCATATGCAGCAACTGCGTCAGCGGGTGCTCGCCTCCTATCACCTCGGCCCGCTCGATCAGGACGAAGGGCGGGCGTATATCGAACACCGCCTGCGGCGCGTCGGCTGGCAAGGCGATCCGGCTTTCGATAACGATACCTTCGAGGAAATACATCGCGCCACCAAAGGCATTCCGCGCCGCATCAATACGCTGTGCAACCGCTTGATGATGTCCGGTTATCTCGGCGAGAAACATCGCTTCGAGGCCGGCGATGTGCTGACCGTCGCCGAAGAAATCAAGGATGAGCTCGGCGTGGAATTGTCGCCGGCCAGCGATGCGCAATCCACTCGCGCCGATCCTGGGCCGGCCGTCGCGACCGGCGCGATGAACACCGGCTTTCCGCGCGTGCCGCAGGCCAGCGAATTCGGCGGTGGTGAACTGACCTTCGATCCGGAACATGCCAACCACGCGCGGCAGTTGCTGAGCGGCAGTGTGCTGTCCGGCCTGGAAGGGCGCATCACCAATCTGGAACAGACGCTGCACGCGACGCTGTCGCTGCTGCAGCAGCTTGCGCAGGCGCACAGCACCGAACCAGCGGAAACCGCCGCAGAAAATCCGAGGCGCTGACATGGGCGACTTCGGGCGCCACCTCGGTCCGATCCTATGCGTCGTCGGAGCACGGCCGAACTACATGAAGATGGCGCCGATTCTGCGCGCCCTCGCGGCGGAGACCAGCCTGCCGCGCGCGATGCTGATTCACACCGGGCAGCACTACGACGTCGCGATGAACGAGCGATTGTTCACCGACCTCGATCTGCCGCGTCCCGATCTCAATCTCGAAGTCGGCTCAGCGACGCATGCCGTGCAGACGGCCGAAGTCATGCGGCACTTCGAGCCCGTGCTCGACGGATTGCGACCCAGCTGTGTCGTGGTCGTGGGGGATGTGAACTCCACCCTGGCCTGCGCGCTGGTCGCATCGAAGAAAAACGTACCGCTTGTACATGTCGAAGCGGGGCTGCGCAGTTACGACCGTCGCATGCCGGAGGAGATCAATCGCGTCCTCACCGATCAGATCGCCGATCTGCTCTACACCACCGAGCGCAGCGCGCATGCGAACCTCGCCGCGGAGGGAATCGACGCAAAGCGTATTCAGTTCGTCGGCAACGTCATGATCGATTCGCTCATGGCGCATCGCGCCGGCGCTGTGCCGGCCAGCCGGACGCTCGCGCGCGCGGGGGCTTCGCTGGCCGTGCTCGATCACCCCGCCGGCTATGGCGTGGTGACGCTGCATCGTCCATCCAACGTCGATCAGCCTGAAAGCTTGAGCCATGTGCTCGGCATATTGCGCGAAGTCAGCGAGCAGTTGCCGCTGATCTGTGCACTGCATCCACGCACGCGCAGCAACATCGAGCGCTTCGACCTGAGCGAATTGATCGAAGGGCCGAATTTCGCCGTGCTGCCGCCGCAGGGCTATCTGGAAATGCTCGGCCTGCAGGCTTGCGCGACAGTGGTGCTGACCGACTCGGGCGGCATGCAGGAAGAAACGACCGCCTTGTCGGTGCCGTGTCTGACCTTGCGCGAAAACACCGAGCGTCCGATTACGGTCGAGCAGGGCACCAACACGGTGGTCGGTCGCAATCGCCGGCTGGTGCTCGACAGCGTCGCGGCGATTCTGCGTGACGGCGGTAAGCGCGGGCGGGTGCCGGAACTGTGGGATGGCCATGCAGCCGAACGGATCGCCGCACATCTCGCGCAATGGCTGCACAAGCAGCCGGCATTCGCGGGGACATGAAGCCATGCAACCCGTACGCGCGGAAGATTTCGTCAATGCGCTCACCATCGACGTCGAAGACTATTTCCAGGTCTCCGCCATGGCGCCCTACATCCCGCGCAGCGACTGGGGACAGGTGTCGTGCCGGGTCGAGCGCAATGTAGAGCGCATTCTCGAACTGCTGTGCGAGAACGGCGTGCGCGCAACCTTTTTCACGCTCGGCTGGGTGGCGGAACGTTATCCCAGTCTGATCCGCGCCATCGTCGAAGAAGGACACGAACTCGCCAGTCACGGTTATGGTCATCATCGCGTGAGCGATCAATCGCCCGAGGCATTCCGTGCCGATATCCAGCTCGCCAAAATCGTGCTGGAAGATGCCGCCGGGGTGGAAGTGAAAGGCTATCGCGCGCCGAGCTTCTCCATCGGGGAAAGCAATCTATGGGCGTTCGACTGCATCGCTGAGGCCGGCTATCGCTACAGCTCCAGCGTCTATCCCATTCGACACGATCACTACGGCATGCCCGACGCGCCACGCTTCCCCTATGAAGCGCGCGTCGGCCTGCTCGAAGTGCCGATCACCACGGTACGGATGTTCAACGCCAATTTTCCAGGCGGTGGCGGCGGCTATTTCCGACTCATGCCTTACGGCGTTTCGCGCTGGTTGATCAATCGCGTCAATCGGCAGGACCGGCGTTCGGCCATTTTTTATTTCCATCCCTGGGAAATCGATCCGGAGCAGCCGCGGGTGAAAGGCATCAGTGCCAAAACGCGGTTTCGTCATTACGTCAATCTGAGCCATACCGAACAGCGACTGCGTCGGCTTTTGCACGATTTCAATTGGGATCGCGTCGATCGGGTTTTTCTGGGAGCGTACGCATGAAGCCGGCCGACGCGCGCGTCTCCACCGAAGCGACCATCGTCGTGCGCGCCTGCACGCCCGACGATGCGGAACGCTGGGAAGCGTTCGTCGAGTGCTGTCCGGACGCCACCTTCTTTCATCGCCTCGGCTGGAAGACCGTGCTGGAAGAAGTGTTCCGACACCGCGCGCATTACCTGATTGCCGAACGCGACGGCGGCATTGTCGGCGTGTTGCCGCTTGCTGAAGTGAAGACCCTGCTGTTCGGTCACGCGCTCACGTCCTTGCCGTTCGGCGTGTACGGCGGGGTGGCGGCGACGGAACCCGC
>DATCWO010000252.1:0-6110 GCA_036566325.1 Burkholderiales bacterium
TCACTGCATGCGATAGTGCCGGACCGCATCGGCGTCCCAGGACAGCCCCGTTCCAGGTCGATCTGGAATGATCGCGTTGCCGTCTTTGATCTGCATCGGCTCCGCCAGGATCGCATTGGCCCAATCCACGTATTCGAGCCAGTGTCGCGTCGGGGTTGCGGCAAGCAGATGCGCGCTGACTTCCGGGAAAAGGTGCGACGACATTTCAATCCCATGCGCCGCGGCAAGCGATGCGGCACGCATCCAGCCGGTGACACCGCCAATGCGCTCAAGATCGGGCATGACGAGGTCTGATGCGCCGGCAAGCAAGGCGTCTTGCATGGAATACGGCTGGGAGAAATTCTCGCCGATCTGCACCGGCGTCGAGAGTTCGCGCGTCAGCTTGGCGCACCCGCGATAGTCGTCATGCCGGATCGGTTCCTCGATCCAGTAGACGCCCTCGCCATCGAGTGCACGGCCGCGATGCAATGCTTCGGAGACGGTAAGCGCCTGGTTGTAGTCGGTCATGACGGCGATGTCGTCGGGCAGGCGCTTGCGCACGGCACGCACCGCATCGAGGTCGCCTTGCAATGTCGCATAGCCCAAGCGCAGCTTCATGGCCCGGAAGCCACCTTCCAGCAGTTTTTCCGCCTCATCCGCCACCGCTTCGGGCGCCATCAAACCAAGCCCATTGCTGTTGTAGGCGAGCACTGGACCAGGTTTCGCGCCCAGCATCGTGGCAAGCGGCTGGCCGGCCGCGATGGCAAGAGCATCCCAGCAGGCGACGTCGAGCCCCGACATGGCCATGCGCACAATCCCCTGCGTGCCGATCAGCGCAAAACGACGCGAAAGCTTCGCCCATAGATCGACCGGTGCAACCGGATCGCCCTTGACGTTTCGCAGCACTTCTTCGAGTACAGCAGTGATCGCGGCGGCCGCGGCTCGGACATAACAAAAGAGATAGGCATGCCCGGTGATGCCTTCCTCGGTTTCCAGGTCGATCAGCAATAGCGGCGCCGTGCGCAAGGTTGCCGCGCTGGTGCCCAGCGGGAAACTCATCGGCACCTCGACGGCGACGGCGGAGAGGGACCGGATCGTCAGCGTTGCGGCGGTCATGATGCAACCTGTGCTGGTTTGGCCTGCTTTCTCGTGCCCGCGGCATAAATCGCGAGAATGTCGCAGACCGCGCTATTGGCCGGCGTCGGCACCCCCTTCTCGCGCCCCAGCCTGACCACGCCGCCGCTCAGCCAGTCGACTTCAAGCGGGTTGCCATTCTTCAGGTCATGATGCATCGAGGCATCCATATCGCCCGGCAACGTATGCGCAAACGCGAGACGGTCGTCAGCGAAATCGGCCGGCAACGCAACGCCGTGTGCACGGCCTACGGCCACCACCTCACGCATGACCTGCAGCATGAAGTTGCGGCTGTGCTCATTGGCAAGGATGGGCCCGAGGGTCGAGCGCATCGACGAAGTCGTGGCCGACAACCCCACCAGGAATACGTACTTTTCCCAGATGGAGCGGCGTACATCGCTGCTGAGTTCGGACTTGACGCCGGCGCGCAGGAACGCCTCGTACAGGTACTCGGCCCGAGCCGACTTGCGCCGATCGTATTCGCCCACCACGATACGCTGCATCGTGCCGATCTGATGGATGACGCCCGGCCTCGAAATATGCGATCCGACATACGCCACGCCGCCCATCACTGCGGCATCGCCGAATGTGCTGCGCAGAATGTCATCCTTGATCACCCCGTTCTGCAGTGACAGGACGCCCGTGTCCGGCCCGACCAGCGGCTTGATCGCCAGCGCGGCCGCCTCGGTGTCCCACAGCTTCACCGAAAGGATCACCAGATCGACCTTGCCGACCGTCGCCGGATCCTCTGTCACCTGCACCTTCGAAAGAAGCGTATCCCCCAGCGCCTCGCTTTCGATCAGCAGGCCGTGTTCGCGCATCGCAGCCAGATGTGCGCCGCGCGCAATGAACGTGACATCGCACCCCGCCTGCACGAGCTTGCCGCCAAAAAACCCACCTACCCCGCCTGAGCCCATCATTACAATTTTCACGATCTGACCTCCAATGATTTATTAATTTTCCAGCCAGAACGCCCAATGGGCGGCACTACGCCGCCCATCATTCATTTATCGGCAACTCGGAAATCCCGCCGCTCGCGCCTGGGCCTACCGTGCACGGCCCATTTTAACGTTGAGACGATAGTGAGCGTGACGTCGATATTGCGACGTGTCGCATTTGAAGAGGCGCAACATGACATTGGCCTGCGGAAACAAACGATTCCGCCTGCTCACGGCATGCCCGCAAAGAGCCCTGAAGCTCGACTTAGAATCCGAACCCGTCAGGGGTGGGGCCAAGGCCAACAGTGGTCGCGTCCTCTAGGGACCACTCTTGCACGCGCCACGGCGCATGGCTGTACCGGCGATCGCCTTGATCAAACAACCTTGATGAAAGCTTCGTTAGGCGTCGCGATGCTAGTTCGTTGCCGTCTGGCCGAGTGCGACAGTACTGTCCGGCAGACGCGGCGCGATTTGAAGGTCCGTGATGTATACGATCTCGCAAGCACCATCGCCGGTATCGTCGCGCACGATCGAGGTCTTCCAGCGATAACCGTCCGTCGGACGATAGGCATTTACCAGCAGACCGGAAAGCTGCACCACATCATGCGCGCGCACCATGTGCAGCCGTTGCTCGATCTCCGGCGTGGCCGGAATGGCATGAATATTGGTGGTGTACCGTTCGATGGTGGCGCGCGGAACTGGCGCACGCTCCGTGCGCCAGTAGAAGAAACGCTCTCCCTGACTCACTTCGAAATGCGACAACACCCGACTATCGGACATCGCGCCCCAGCCGAGTGCGATATCGACCGGCGAGAGTTCCGCAACGGTATCGGCGTCGTATGCCAGTTGTCCCAGCACACGCCCCTTCATTTCGAAACGCGCGACGGGGGTCAATTCGAAGCCGGCGCGTTGCAGCACAGGCGTGGCGCTGTCCAGCATTTCCTGATGAGGGAGATCGGCAATCAATCCACCGTCTGCATCGAGCACGACATCGCGTGCTGCGAGTGTGCCCGTTCCGACCAGCAACAGGCAGACCATCAAAACACGAACCAGCATCTCCCTCCCCATCCCGACTGCGTGAAACATCCTCCAAGCCACAATGTGCTTGAGGACGTTCGCTATGTCGATGTGGAGCGCGCCGCACGATGTGCAGTAGTTCGCACGAAGGATGGACGCGTGTCGCATAACGCATGCGCAGCGCGTCGATGTCTACGACGCGTACGCGCAATCAGCGCTTCGTTTTGGACAGCGTGCTCTATGGAAGCTCTGATTAAGGTTTTCTGATGATGTTGCCGCAAGCTTGGGACTGCTAAGGCGTTGCTTAACTTTGCCCTCGCTCGTACAGCCATGTGCCGGCGCGTGGAGCAGGGGCCCCTTCAGGGGATGCGACCGCACAGGCACATGAAGGAACGCGAAATGAACCGGCGCATCACAGCCCGCTGCGGGGTCGCATCCATCGATGAAGCCGATGGAGCCTGCTCCGCCCTTCGCGGTCCCGCACTCGCGACCATCCTCAGCACTTATTCAGACATTCCTTATTTTTTGCGGCGACGCGATTGGGCGTAAACGAAACTGTCCGCAGTTTGTTCGGCGACGCGAAACCATAGATAGGCTTCATCCCGATACCGCCGCCAGGATTCGTAGATTTTTCTGAACAGCGGATCGCGCCGCGCAAGATCGTCGTACAACTCGAACGCCGCCTTGTATGCTGCTTCCATGACTGGTCGCGGAAAGGCGCGCAATTGCGCCCCGGCACCAACCAGTTTGCGCAATGCAGCCGGATTGCGCGTGTCGTACTGCGCGTTCATCAGAACATTGGTTTCGGCGGCGGACACTTCAACCGCGGCACGATATTCCGACGGCAATTCGTTCCACTTCTGCGCGTTCACGAGTATCGATAACTGCGCGGAGCCTTCCCAGAAACCGGGATAGTAGTAATACGGCGCAACCTTGACGAAACCGAGCTTCTCGTCGTCGTAGGGCCCGACCCATTCGGCCGCGTCGATGGTGCCGCGTTCGAGAGACTGGTAGATGTCGCTGCCGGAAATCTGCTGCGGCACCACGCCGAGTTTTGCCAGTACCTGTCCCGCGATACCGGCGATGCGGAATTTCAATCCTTGCAGTTCGGCCAGGCTTTTCACTTCCTTCCTGAACCAGCCGCCCATTTGCGCACCGGTGTTGCCGGCGGGAAACTGCAGACAGCCGTACTGCGCGAACAGTTCGCGCAGTAGCGGGATGCCACCGCCCTCGTACATCCAGGCGTTCTGCTGGCGTGCATTGAGGCCGAAGGGCAAGGTCGTATCGAAGGCGAATGCGGGATGTTTGCCGACGTAGTAGTAACTCGCGGTGTGGCCGCATTCGACCGTGCCGTTCTGTACCGCATCCAGCACCTGTAACGGCGGAACGAGTTCTCCGGCGGCAAAAGCACGAATCTGAAACCGGTTGCCGGTGAGTTGCGCGACACGCTTTGCAAAATGGTCGCCGGCGCCGTAGAGCGCATCCAGGCTTTTGGGAAAGCTCGACGCCAGGCGCCAGTGAATGGTCGGCTGTGCTTGCACCTGCGCCTGCGCGACGGTCGGCGCGGCGAGCGCCAGCCCGACGCCTGCGCGCTGCAGAAATGAACGACGCTGCACGCCTCCTCCCCCGTTTTTTGTTCGTGCGGTCTAGTTGCCGGCGATGGTCATGCCGTCGATCAGTATCGACCCGCATTGGCGCGATCCGCGCACCAGCATGTCGTTGCCGATCGCCGCGATGTTGCGATACATGTCGCGCAGATTTCCGGCAATGGTGATTTCCTCGACCGGGTACTGGATTTCGCCGTTCTCGACCCAGTAGCCGACCGCGCCACGAGAATAATCGCCAGTGACGTAATTGATCCCCTGCCCCATCAACTCGGTTACCAGCAGACCGGTGCCGAGCGCTTTCAGCATGCCCTCGAAATTGTGTTTGCCCGGCGCAAGGATGAGATTGTGATTGCCCCCGGCATTGCCAGTGGTGCGCATGCCGAGCTTGCGCGCCGAGTAGGTGCCGAGGAAATAACCCTGCAACACACCGTCCTTGACCACATCGCGCGCCTGCGTGGCGACACCGTCATCATCGAACCAGGAGCTGGATTGTCCGCGCGAAAGATGCGGCTCTTCGCGAATCTGCACCATCGGCGAAAAAATCTGCTGGCCGAGGCTATCGAGCAGAAAGGAGGATTTGCGATAGAGACTGCCGCCGCTCGCCGCACCGACGAAGTGCGACAGCAGACCGTTCGCCACCGGCGCCTCGAATAGCACCCGAGCTTCACGCGTGCTGATCTTGCGGCTGCGCAAGCGCGCCAGCGCGCGGCGACCGGCGTAGTCGCCGATGGCTTCCGGCGCGGCCAGATCCTCGGCGCGGCGCTCGGAGGAGTACCAGTCGTCGCGCTGCATCGCATCGCCTTCGGCGGCAATCACGGCGCAGGAAATGTAATGACGCGAGCTGCGAAAGCCGTCGAGAAAACCGGCGCTGTTGCCGGCGATGAACTGCGATTGCTGGCAACTGACACTCGCGCCTTCGGAGTTCACCACCCGCGGGTCCAGACGGAAGGCCGCTGCTTCGCCGGCCTGGGCAATCTCGATCGCGCGCTCGACCGATAGATCCCACGGATGGAACAGATCGAGATCGCTCGTCTCGCGCACCAGCATTTCCGGCTCGGCCAAACCCGCTGCATCATCGGCCGCGGTGAATCGCGCAATCGACAACGCGGCATCGATCGTGTCGGCAATGGCTTTGGGCGAAAGGTCGGACGTGCTGGCGTAGCCTTTCTTCTGCCCGATATAGACCGTTACACCGAGGCCCTTGTCATGGTTGTACTCGATGGTTTCCACGTCGCCGCAGCGCACCGTGACGCTTTGTCCGTAGCCTTCAGACACGTCCGCCTCGCAGGCACTCGCGCCTTTTTCGACGGCCCGACGCAGGACGTCGTCGATGATGGTGCGAAAGCTGTCAAGCGTATAAGCGAAGCGTTCATTTTGCATGCTGTGCGGGAGAGTTCGAATATGGCGGGATTGGCCGGTATTATACGGGCTCCCT
>DATCWO010000306.1:0-2132 GCA_036566325.1 Burkholderiales bacterium
ACGGCGATGTAAGACGGCTGCATGCGGTTGTCCGCGGTTACGGGCGCTTGCGGGCCGGGTTGATCCGGGCTTTTCAGCATCACGGTGAACAGTACGGCCGCAGCGAAGCCCGTTGCGATCAATCCCCAGTTGCGCCAGAACGCGAGGTTGTTCCACCAGTCGCCGGATCGGGGCTGCGCGCGCGTGCTCAGCGCATCGATGCGCGCTTCGAGCGAACGCCATATGCGATGTGGCGGCTCGACTGGTTTCACCGTCGCGGTGAGCGGCACCAGTTGTTCTTCCCATTCCGCGACGACATTGCGCAATGCCGCATCCTCGCGCAGCCAGGCCTGAAAACGCGCTCGCGCCGGTCCGCGCAGCGTGCCGAGTACGTATTCGGCAGCGAGCTTCTGTTGCAGCGCCGGTTTGTCGCGATATTTCATTGCGCCCGTCCGTTCGCCTGCGCGAGGCAGCCTTTCAATCGTTCGAGTCCGCGCCGCACCCAGGTTTTCACCGTGCCGAGCGGTTGGCGCAGTTGCAGCGCGAGTTCCGTGTGCGTCAGGCCCTCGTAAAACGCCAGCAGAATCGCCTGTCGCTGTCTGGCCTCGAGCGCCTCCAGGCAGCCGCGCAGCGCGCGCGCGTCGGAAGCCTGCGCGAGCTGATCGAGCGGGTCGGGCCGGTCACTGGCGAAGCCGTCGAGCGGATTTGCGCCGTCCGGTTCGGTCGCCTGCAGAACCACTTCCAGGCTCGGGCGGCGCAGCGCGTCCAGACAACGGTTGCGCACGATGCTGGTCATCCATGTCATCGGTGCGGCGCGACCGGCAGCATACGTGCCCGCATGCGTCCAGATGCTGACGTAACACTCCTGCAGAATTTCCTCGGCCCAGTCCGCACGCTTCAATATACGTAAAGCGATGCCGTACAGTTTCGGTGAGGTGGTGCGATACAAAAGGGCGAAGGCTTCGCGATCCTGGCGCGCGCAGGCCAGCAGGAGATGTTGCAGCGCTTCGGATTGCGAGGGCGTCATCAGCGCGTGGCGCTCATGCGGGCGGAGAAGGTTTCTTCCATAGCACGTCACCGCAGCCCGCGCGCGTGTTCAACACGCGGCCGAGAATGAACAATAGATCCGACAGACGATTGAGGTAGATACGCGTCTCGCTCGACACCGCCTGGTCGCGCGCCAGCGTCACCACAGCGCGTTCGGCGCGGCGACACACTGTGCGCGCCAGATGCGCGACAGCGGCCGCGCGGGAGCCGCCCGGCAGAATGAATTCCTTCAGCGGCGGCAGATCGGCATTGAAATGCTCGACCAGCGCTTCGATGCGGCTTACATGGTCGGCGGTGACCAGACGATAGCCGGGGATCGACAACTCGCCGCCGAGATCGAACAGATGGTTCTGAATGAGCAGAATGGCTGCGCCGATGTCTTCGGGCAGCGGCTCGGCGCTGAGCAGGCCGAGCGCCGAGTTGAGTTCATCCACATCGCCCAATGCGACGATGCGCGGGTCGTCCTTGTCCACGCGTGCGCCGTCGCCGAGTCCGGTCTGGCCGGCGTCGCCGGTGCGTGTGGTGATTTTGGAAAGGCGATGTCCCATGCATGTGTCCTGCGTTCAGCGCCGGCGACTATAGCACGCACGTTCTGACCGTTACGCGTGGTGGGCGCTCACCTATACGACCGAAAGCGACCCGGCGCGATCAATGCTTGAGATCGTCGCCTGCGACGATGCACTCCCTGCGCGAAACGGTGTGTCGCCATCATTGCTTGGTTTTGAACGAACGCCGGTACTGCACAAAGCAGCGCCAGGATGATTTTTGATGATGAAAAAAAAGAACCTCGGGGCAGCAAGAGGAGGAGGGTGGCTGCCCCGAGGGTCCACAGGAGGAGACCTGTGTGCACGGCATCGGCGAGGAGCCTAGCCGTGGCCTTGATTGACATGTGGTGCAGAGGAGGCAGCCGCATATCCATCAATCACGGTGCAGAGTGTAGGTCTCGGGCAATTATTTGTCCAATAGATGGTATTGATTATAGATATCTGTTGTACAGATAATGAAAGCCGCAGAGGGGAGGTTAAACCAAGCTGATTGCGCTATGCAATGGCCATGCCTTTCTGATCGCCGTTATGTGCTTATAAAAATTGTTCATATCGATGTTT
>DATCWO010000032.1:0-3276 GCA_036566325.1 Burkholderiales bacterium
AGGCGGCCCCTTGCCCGCATAAGCGAGCGAAACGCTGATGACAGCCCCGCCGACAAGGGCGACGGATGTGAATCCAGGTCGACGATTCATTTTTACCCCCGATAGTTGCGATGAAAAGCGCCCTCTTCATGCGTATTGCGCGCGCAATGCCAATACGCCCGCCGCCCCTGGACGGATGCACCGAATCAGCAGGTGTAGTCAGGCATCGCCGGGCCCGATGGGCCGGCCGTTTGCTTCGTTCGTTATTTCTCGTAGACGCAAAGGTGCACATATGCAAGCTGTACTTGTAGCCACTTTGTTGGCACTCGCGCTCGTTGGCTGCGGACAGGACGAATCGAACGAAAACATGGATAAAGCGCGGGAATCGGCGCACGAAGCGGCGGAAGCAACCCGCGAAGCAGCCGGCAACGCGGCCGACGCGACCAAGCGCGCGGCATCGGAACTGAAGGAGGAAGCGCGCGAAGCGGTCGACAACGCGCGCGACGCCACGCGGAAGCCGACAAACGCGCAACGCAGCGACAATCCGCCCGATTAGGGGCGTCCGTCCGACAAGCGCGCAGGCGCGCCGGCAAGAGCGAAGGCGCGTCAGCAGGTTGATTCATTCGAATTCACGGCGAGTGTCGACTCCAGGGCCGGCCGCCGCAATGCGGTGTACACGCAACAGATCGACAACTATTTACGCTAGCGCTGCAACGAATCGCTGACTGCTTCTTTTTCTTTGCACGCTTTTGTGTCAACGTGTAGTCGTTGTATCGAAGCGTGAGCTGCATTGAACGTCTTCAATCTTTCTGCTGCTGTTTCATCCGCTGCATCCTCTGCGGCAATGCCGCCGATTCGCCCCGTTTTAGCCGCCGCACCACCGCTTGTGCGCAACGCGAATCGTACTCACGCATCAGTCATTCAATTAGGCATGGAAAGTGCTGTTTGTTCCGCGCTTGCCGCGCGACGAATAGGCGTTCAATGCATTACGAGAAGCGGCGATTCATCACGCGTATCACCACGCGTACTACGCGATCACGCCCGATGTGTCGCCCGAACACTCGCCCCTCCAACAAAAGCAAGAACCGTGAGGCAGTGATGGAATCGAAAGATTAAGCGGACATCGTTTCCCGGGTCCGCTCACCGACGGAGGTAGGCAAGATGGGAGTTATCGAATCTTACGTCTCGAACTATGCGCGCACTCGCGAAGCGGAAATGTCGCTGTCCGAGTATCTCGATCTTTGCAAGCGCGACCCGATGGCATACGCCACCGCCGCTGAGCGCATGCTGGCCGCTATCGGCGAGCCGGAAGTCGTCGATACGCGCACCGACCCACGACTGTCACGTATTTTTTCGAACCGCCTGATTCGTCGTTATCCCGCCTTCAAGGAGTTCTATGGCCTGGAAGACGTGGTGGCGCAAATCGTCGCCTTCTTCCGCCACGCAGCACAGGGACTGGAAGAACGCAAACAGGTGCTCTATCTGCTCGGTCCGGTCGGCGGCGGCAAGTCGTCGCTTGCGGAACGGCTGAAGGCGTTGATGGAAACCTGCCCGATCTACGCGCTGAAGGATTCGCCGGTCAATGAATCGCCGCTCGGTTTGTTCAACCCCGAGCGCGATGCCGAAATGATCGAGTCCGAATACGGCATTCCGCATCGTTACCTGCACGGCATCATGTCGCCGTGGGCGGTGAAGCGGCTGCAGGAATACGAGGGCGACATCTCCCAATTCCGCGTCGTGCGCGTATTGCCCTCCGTCTTGCGGCAAGTGGCGATCAGCAAGACCGAGCCGGGCGACGAGAACAATCAGGACATCTCCTCGCTGGTCGGCAAAGTCGACATCCGCAAGCTGGAACACTACGCGCAGGACGATCCGGACGCCTACAGCTTCTCCGGCGGTCTGTGCCTGTCGAACCAGGGCCTGCTCGAATTTGTCGAAATGTTCAAGGCGCCGATCAAGATGCTGCACCCGTTGCTGACCGCAACGCAGGAAAGCAACTTCAAGGGCACCGAAGGCTTCGGCGCGATTCCGTTCCAGGGCATCATCCTGGCGCACTCGAACGAATCGGAATGGCAGACCTTCCGCAACAACAAGCACAACGAGGCGTTCCTCGACCGCGTCTATATCGTCAAGGTGCCATACTGCCTGCAGGTCACCGAAGAAGTGCAGATCTACAAAAAGCTGTTGCGCTCCAGCTCGCTGGCCAACGCGCCGTGCGCGCCGCACACGCTCGACATGATGGCGCAGTTCTCCGTCCTCACCCGACTGAAGGAGCCGGAGAATTCGAGCATCTACTCGAAGATGCGCATCTACGACGGCGAGAACCTGAAGGACATCGATCCGAACGCCAAGACCTTCCAGGAATATCGCGACTATGCCGGCATCGACGAAGGCATGACCGGCATGTCCACGCGCTTCGCCTACAAGGTACTGTCCTCGGTCTTCAACTACGACCAGACCGAAATCGCCGCCAACCCGGTGCACCTGATGTATGTGCTGGAGCAGCGCATCATGCGCGAGGATCTGCCGGAGGAAAGCAAGCGCCAGTACCTCGCTTTCATCAAGGAGCATCTGGCGCCGCGCTACGCCGAGTTCATCGGCAAGGAGATCCAGACGGCGTATCTGGAGTCCTACTCCGAATACGGCCAGAACATCTTCGACCGCTATGTAACCTTCGCCGACTACTGGATCCAGGACGAGGACTATCGCGATCCTGAAACCGGCGAATCCTTCGACCGCTCGTCGTTGAATGCGGAACTGGAAAAGATCGAGAAGCCTGCCGGCATCGCCAATCCGAAGGACTTCCGCAACGAAATCGTTAACTTCGTGCTGCGTGCGCGGGCCCAGGGCGGCGGCACCAACCCGAGTTGGACCAGTTACGAAAAACTGCGCGAGGTGATCGAGCGGAAGATGTTCTCGAACACCGAAGAGTTGCTGCCGGTGATTTCCTTCAACGCCAAGGCGTCCATGGAAGACAAGACGAAACACGAAAATTTCGTCAATCGCATGGTGCAGAAGGGCTATACCGAAAAGCAGGTGCGGCTACTGTGCGAATGGTATCTGCGCGTACGCAAATCGGCTTAAGGACAACTGAACCACAGAGGCGCACAGACACAGGAAAAGGCAAGGTGTGGAATCGAACCACCTGTGTCCGCGCCGCGGTGAAAGAGGTTTTAGCGCATGTCGACCTTCATTGACCGCAGACTGAACGACCGGCGCAAAAGCGCCGTCAACCGGCAGCGTTTCATCGAGCGCTACAAGGATCACTTGCGGCGCGCGGTAAGCGATATCGTCGCC
>DATCWO010000073.1:0-5468 GCA_036566325.1 Burkholderiales bacterium
AAGACGCGCACGGCCGAAGGGCAGGAAGTGGAATTGCGGCTGTCCACGCTGCCGACTGCGTTTGGCGAAAAACTGGTGATGCGGATCTTCGATCCGGAGGTGCTGGTCAAGGATTTCACCGAACTCGGCTTTTCCAAGGAAGACAAGCAGCGCTGGCAGGAAATGACGTCGCGCCCGCACGGCATCATTCTCGTCACCGGCCCGACCGGCTCCGGCAAGACCACGACGCTGTATTCGACGCTCAAGGCACTGGCGACCGAAGAGGTTAACGTCTGCACCATCGAGGACCCGATCGAAATGGTCGAGCCCGCGTTCAATCAGATGCAGGTGCAAAGCAACATCGATCTCAGCTTCGCCGAAGGCGTCCGCGCCCTCATGCGGCAAGATCCGGACATCATCATGGTGGGCGAGATTCGCGATCTGCAAACCGCCGAAATGGCGATTCAGGCCGCGCTGACGGGCCACCTGGTGCTTTCCACGCTGCACACCAACGATGCCGCATCCGCCATCACCCGCATGCTCGATCTGGGCGTGCCGCGTTATCTGCTCAACGCCACCGTTCTCGGCATCATGGCGCAACGCCTGCTCAGAACATTGTGCCCGCAGTGCAAGGAGAAAGTCGCCTATGGCGATGACCGCGCCGCGGATCTCGGTTGGGACGAACTTGTTGCGCCGTGGAAATCGCGGCGCCCGGATCATGTATACGCTCCCGTCGGTTGTCTGGACTGTCGCATGACCGGCTATCGCGGTCGCCTGGGCATCTACGAAGTGATGATGCTGTCGCCTGCAATCCGGCGATTGGTCTATGCCGAAGCGGATATCGCGAAGATACGCGAGCAAGCGTACAAGGAAGGCATGAAAAGCCTCCGCGTCAGCGGAGCGATGAAGGTGGCAGCCGGACTAACCACGCTGGAAGAAGTTTTAAAAGTCGCACCGCCTCACCATACCGAGAGGTAAGAGTTGCCCAAGACCAATAAGAATCAGCCCGCAAAGGGCTGGGGCGCTTTCTTTATGCCCAGGGATCTGCTGCGCATCGCGTTGCTGGCAATCGCGTATGCAGCGCTCGGCTATTTCAGTCTCGAACTTTCCGCCGTCCACAGCTATGTCTCGTTGGTGTGGCCCGCGTCAGGTGTTGCCGTAGCGGCGCTGGTCCTGGGTGGCATCCGCCTGCTGCCGGGCGTGACCATTGGTGCATTCGCCGCCATGGCCCTGGGTGGCGTGGCGTGGCAGGCTGCGCTGCTGATCGCCGCCGGCACGACGGTGCAGACCTACGTCGCGGCCCGTCTGCTGTCGCGCCGCCACGGCTTCGATATACAACTGCGTCAATTGCGCGATGTGGTGCTGCTGGTTTTTGCCGCCGCAATGGGTAGCGCGATCATCAGCGCCTCAGTCGGCACCGCGGCGTTGCAGTTGTACGGCTATGCGCTGGTCAATGACACCGCGGCCATCTGGCTGGCCTGGTGGGGCGGAGAAGCGCAAGGCATCCTGCTGGTCGCGCCGCTGCTATTCTGCTGGCAGGCGCGGTCGCGTATCGACGAGCGTCTGGTCGAATCGCTTGCCACCGCCGCCTTTGTCGCACTGGTGTTGCTGTTCACGTCGCTTGCGCTCGAATCGCGCCTGGGCACCGCCGCGACGCAGTTCCTCGTTTCGTTCGCCTTCTTTCCGCTGGTGGTATGGCCCGGCGTGCGTTTTTCGATGCGGGAAGTGGCAACGTTCAACTTCGCCGTCAGCACCCTGTGCATATTGGGTACAGCTGCGGGACTCGGGCCATTCGTGGGACGCACCGATCCGCTGCATCTGTTCGGCTTGCACGGACTGCTGTTTGCCGGTGCACTGACCACACTGCTGCTGTGTGCCATCAGTACCGAACGTCGCGCCGTCACCGCCAAGCTGCGCGATAGTGAAGAACGTTTTCGCGATCTCACCGAACTGTCCGCCGACTGGTATTGGGAGCAGGACCGTGAGTTCAGATTCGTGGAGCTATCCGCCGGTTTCCGTGCCAGCGCGCCGTTCGACACAGGCGAATACATCGGCAGGCGGCGCTGGGAAATGCCGTTTCTGAACCGCGATTCGGAAGCCTGGATCGAGCATCGACGTCGGGTCGAAGCGCATTTGCCGTTCCGCGATTTCATGCTGGTGCGTGAGGATCGCGAAGGCGCGCTGCACTACAGTCTCACCAGCGGCGAGCCGATGTTCGATCAGACCGGCCGCTTCAAGGGTTTTCGTGGTGTCGGCCGCGACATCACCGCGCAGAAGCGCGCCGAAATCGCGCTGGGTGAATCGCGCGAATTGTTCGCTCACATTTTCGACGAGAGCCCGCAGCCGATGATGTTTCGCCGCCTCGACGATGGCGTGGTCGCGGCGGTGAACGATGCATGGTGTCGGCTGTACGGATACAGCCGCACCGAAGCGGAGGGCCGACATGTCTTCGATCTGGGGCTGCTGGCCGATCCGACCGATCGCGATCGCATCCGCGAACGGCTGACGCAGAACGGCGCCGTGCGCAATCTCGACATCAAGGGGATGGCACGCAACGGCGCTCTGCGCGATCTGCTGTATTCCGCGGAAGTGGTCGATTTTCGCGGCGAACGCTGCGTGATCGTCAGTCTCGTCGATGTCACCGAACGGCGCCGCGCCGAAGAGCAGATACGCGAATCGAACGCGCGCGCCGAGCGCATGTTCCGCGGCAGTCCGCAGCCGATCGCCATTTCGGGTCTGCATGACGGGCGCGTGATCGATGTGAACGAAGCGTGGTGTCATACGTACGGCTACACGCGTGACGATCTGCTCGGTCACGATTTCATCAACGTCGGCTTGTGGGTCGAGCCGAAGGCGCGCGGGCAGATGCGCGATCTGGTCGTTGCCTACGGCGTGGTACGCGATTTCGAATGCCGTTGGCGGCGCAAGAGCGGAGAGATCGCCGAGGTGTCACTGTCGGGCGATCTGATGGAATTCGGCGGCGAACGGGTGCTGTTGTCGAGCGCCATCGATATCACCGAGCGACAGCGTGCCGAGGTGCGCATTCGCGAATCCGAAACCCGTTTTTCCACCATTTTCCACGCCAGCCCGGTGCCGATCATGATCAGCCGCGTGGACGATGGCGCGTATGTCGAAGTGAACGATGCATGGGTACGTTTCTTCGGTTATGGGCGTGAAGACATCACCGGACGCACATGTGATATCGATTTGTGGCCCGCGCCTGGCGACTGGCAGGAACTGGTTGCCATGGTGAAAGGCGGACATTCGGTACGCGGCATGGAGTGTCGCCTGCGCAAGAAATCCGGCGAGCTGGCGGATACGGCGATCTGGAGCGAGCTCATCGAACTGTCGCACGAACCGTGCATTCTGACTTCCATTACCGACATCACCGAGCGCAAGTTTGCCGAGCGGCAGTTACGCGAGTCCGAGCGCCGCTTCCGCGATTTTGCCGATGCGGCAGGCGAGTATGTCTGGGAACTCGATGTCGACGGCCGGTTCACCTATGTCTCGCGCCGTGTCGAACAGGTACTCGGTTATCCGCCCGAACTGCTTTATGGGCGGCGTCCCGTCGATCTCATGCCGGCCGGCGAACAGGAGCGTGTGCGCGACTGGTATGCCGAAGTGGTGAATCGTCGCGAGCCGTTTCGCAACATGGAGTACCGATCGCTGACCCGCAATGGCAGCCAGGTGTGGCAACTGGTCAACGGTGTGCCGATTATCGATGCGGAAGGGCGTTTAACCGGCTATCGGGGCACGGCGCTCGACATCACCGAGCGCAAACAGACCGAGGCCAAGATCACGGAGCTTGCGACGCGCGATCCGCTGACCGGCCTGCCCAATCGATTGCTGCTTAACGATCGTCTGGAGCAGGGCATCACCGGCGCCCAGCGCAGCGGCGAGATGCTCGCCGTGATGTTCATCGATCTGGACCACTTCAAGAACGTCAACGACTCGCTTGGCCACGATGTCGGCGATCAGCTGCTGAAGGAAGTGGCAAAGCGCATTGGCAACGTGCTGCGCAAGGGCGATACGCTCGCGCGCCTGGGCGGCGACGAGTTTGTCATTGTGCTCGCCGGGCTGAAGAGCGCCGACGATGCCGGACAGGTCGCGCAGAAGATCATCAATTCGCTCGGGCAGGTGTACGAAATCGCGCAACACACGGTGAGCACCGCCTGCAGTATCGGCATTGCGGTTTATCCGGCCGATGGGGTGGCCGGTACCCTTCTGATGCGCCACGCCGATACCGCCATGTATGTGGCGAAATCGAGTGGACGCAGGAACTATCAGTTTTTCTCCTCCGACATGAATGTGCGCGCCAACGAACGCATCAAGATCGAAGGCGGTCTGCGCGGCGCCGCGGAGCGCGAAGAACTGCGCGTCTACTATCAGCCGCGTGTCGATCTATCGAGCGGTGCGCTGACCGGCGCCGAAGCCTTACTGCGCTGGCACCATCCGGAGCATGGCGTCATTCCGGCGAGCGAATTTCTGGCAGTCATCGAGGAAACCGGGTTGATTCATTCCATCGGCGAATGGGTGCTGGAAACCGCATGCGCTCAGGCCCAAACCTGGCAGTCGCTGCATGGCGAAACCTTTTCCATCTCGGTTAACGTGTCGGGCAAGCAATTCAATCGTGCCTTGCCGGCGCGCGTCCATGCCGCGCTCGAATCCAGCGGTCTCGATCCCCGCGTGCTTGAACTGGAGATCACCGAGTCCTCGCTTGGACGCAGCATCGAGGAGTCCAAGACCGTCATCGTCGAATTGCGCAAGCTCGGCGTGCGTGTGGTGGTCGACGACTTCGGCACCGGTTTTTCGTCCATGAGCCATCTGCGTCGATTCTCGGTGGATGGGATCAAGATCGACCAGTCGTTCGTGCGCGGCATGCTCAATAGCAATGACGATCGCGTCGTGGTGAGAGCGATGATCGACATGGCGCGCAGCCTGCGCATCAATACCATCGCGGAAGGCGTGGAAACGGGAGAACAGCTCGAATTGCTGCGTGGCATGGGCTGCGAGGAATATTCGGGCCATCTGCTCGGTGAATCGATTACGGCGGTCGAATTCGAACGCAAATGGCTGCAACTGGAGAACGTCATTCCGCTCGCACCGCGGCGCGGTTGAGCTACGCCAAACTGCTTGGGCTAGCGGCTACGCGAAGCCCTCGGACAGGACGAGTGGCGCCATCTGTCCTTTGAAGGAAACGCGCTACACGGGGCCAGCCGAATTTTCTTTATGACGCACTCGCTGGCCTTTTGCTTGCGTAGATCGTTCCCCATCCCTGACTGAACCGGCTGCTGATGTGCCAACGGTGCATCAGCAGCCATCTTGCGTCGCGCTTTACGCGACTGAAAGCGCCTGGTCGAGGTCGGCGATGATGTCGTCGATGTGCTCGATGCCGATTGAAAGACGCATCATGTCCTCGCTGACGCCGGCTTTCTTCAATTCCGCGGGATTCAGTTGCCTGTGAGTCGTCGAGGCAGGGTGGCACGCGA
>DATCWO010000229.1:0-8294 GCA_036566325.1 Burkholderiales bacterium
CTGCCGGTCAGTGCACGGCGCGATGAAATCGCGCAGGCCTTGCAGGCGCACCAGGTCATCATCGTGTCGGGTGAGACCGGCTCGGGTAAGACCACCCAGTTGCCGAAAATCTGTCTGTCGATCGGCCGCGGCGTGCAGGGCTTGATCGGCCACACCCAACCGCGTCGCCTGGCGGCGCGTGCAACCGCTGCGCGTATCGCGCAGGAACTGAAAAGTGAACTGGGCCAGACGGTCGGCTACAAGATCCGCTTCAACGATCGGACCAGCCCGTCGAGCTACATCAAGCTCATGACCGACGGCATTCTGCTGGCCGAGACGCAGACCGATCGGGAACTGCGACAGTACGACACGCTGATCATCGATGAAGCGCATGAGCGCAGTCTCAACATCGATTTTCTGCTCGGCTATCTGCGCCAGTTGTTGCCGCGGCGGCCCGATCTCAAGGTCATCGTCACGTCCGCCACGCTCGACGCCGATCGTTTTGCCCGGCACTTCGCCGACCGTGACGGAAAGCCCGCGCCGGTGATCGAAGTCTCCGGCCGTTTGTACCCGGTCGAAATTCGTTATCGTCCTCAGCGGGAAAACGACGACGGCGAACTCGATCTCAACGAATCGATTGCCGATGCGGTCGACGAGCTGGCGCGGCTGGGGCAGGGCGATGTGCTGGTATTTCTGCCGGGCGAGCGCGAAATCCGCGATGCCGCCGAGGCGCTGCGCAAGCATCATTTTTCTGCATCGGCTCTTTCGGGCCGCGGGCCGCAGGCTGAAATTCTGCCGCTCTATGCGCGCCTGTCCGCAGCGGAGCAGGAGCGCATATTCAAGTCGCATATCGGCCGACGCATCGTGCTGGCGACCAACGTGGCCGAAACCTCGTTGACCGTGCCGGGCATTCGCTATGTCGTCGATGCAGGGCTTGCGCGCATCAAACGCTACAGCTACCGCAACAAGGTCGAGCAATTGCGCATCGAACCGGTCGCGCAATCCGCCGCCCGCCAACGCGCCGGGCGTTGCGGCCGCGTCGCGGCGGGGGTTTGCATCCGTCTGTACGACGAAGAGGATTTCAACAAGCGCCCCGCATACACCGATCCGGAAGTGCTGCGCTCCTCGCTCGCCGCAGTGATCTTGCGCATGAAGGCGTTCGGCCTTGGCGCGGTCGAGGACTTTCCTTTCATCGATGCCCCCGCGCCCAAGGCGATCCAGGACGGCTATGCGTTGCTGCAGGAACTCGGCGCGGTCGATGAAACAAACGAGCTCACCGAAATCGGCCGGCAACTGGCCAAGCTGCCGCTCGATCCGCGCATCGGGCGCATGGTGCTGGCGGCGAAGCATGAAGCCTGTCTTGATGAGCTATTGATCATTGCTTCCGCGCTGTCCGTGCAGGATCCACGCGAACGGCCGGCCGAGCGTGCGCAGGCGGCCGACGAAGCGCACAAGAAGCTTGCCGACGATAAATCCGATTTCATCGGTTTTCTCAAGCTGTGGAAGTTCTACGAGGAAACGCTGCATCAACAGTCCAACAGAAAGCTGCATCGCGCCTGCCGCGATCATTTTCTGTCGTACATCCGCATGCGCGAGTGGCGCGACGTTTACACGCAGCTGAAAGAGATGGTCACCGAAATGGGCTGGCGGCTGAACGAACAGCCGGGTACGTATGCGCAGATTCATCGCGCGCTGTTGACTGGCCTGCTCGGTAACGTCGGCCTGAAGCAGGAAGACGGTCAGTATCTGGGTGCGCGTGGCATCAAGTTCCTGGTTCATCCCGGCTCGGCGCTCGCACGCAAGACGCCGCGCTGGATCATGGCGGCGGAGATCACCGAAACGACGCGACTGTACGCGCGTGGCGTGGCGGGGATCGATGTCGAATGGCTGGAAAGTGCGGGCGCGCATCTCATCAAGCGGCATCAGTACGAACCGCATTGGGAGAAGAAGCCGGCACATGTGGCGGCATTCGAGCGCGCGACCCTGTACGGCCTGCCGCTCTACACCCATCGACGCATTCACTACGGGCCGCTCGATCCCAAGATCTCGCGCGAAATTTTCATTCGCCAGGCGTTGGTGGAAGGCGAATACGATAGTCGCGCGCCGTTCTTTCAGCACAATCAGCGGCTGGTCGGGCAGATCGAGGCGCTGGAACACAAATCGCGTCGCCCCGATGTGCTGGTGGACGATGAACTGATCTACGCCTTTTACGACAGCGTGGTTCCGGTCGGCATCCATAACGGCGCGGCTTTCGACGCATGGCGCAAGGAAGCGGAAGCGAAGGATTCGAAGCTGCTGTTCCTCAAGCGCGAAGACCTCATGCGCCACGAAGCGGCCGGCATCACCACGGCGCAGTTCCCGCATGTGCTGGAAATGGCGGGACGTCGTTTTGCGCTCGAATATCTGCACGATCCCGGTGGTGCGCGCGATGGCATCACCATGACCGTGCCGCTTATCGCGCTCAATCAGGTCGGTGCGGGACGCTGCGACTGGCTGGTGCCCGGGTTGCTGCAGGACAAGGTCGCGTTGCTGGCCAAATCCCTGCCGCAGAAAGTACGTCATCGGCTTGGCTCGCTGGCGGAGTTCGCGGCGGCGTTCGTTGCCGAGGTGGCGCCATCCGATACGCCGTTGGCAGACTCGATCGCGCGTTATGCGCGCAGCGAGCGTCAGGTGGTGTTGCCGCTCGACGGCTTCCGACCGGAAACGTTGCCGGCGCATCTTTCAATGAATTTCCTCGTCGTTGACGAACACGGTCGTCAACTGGCGATGGGCCGCAATCTCGCCCAGTTGCGCGCCGAACTCGGGCATCAGGCCGGCGAACAGTTCAGCGCCGCGGTGCAGCCTAAAGCCTCGCTTGACGGGCTGATCGACTGGACATTCGGCGATCTGGAAGAAGTGATGGAAATCCATAGCGGCCACCAGACGCTGATGGGATATCCGGCGCTGGTGGACGAAACCGATTCGGTCAGCCTGCAGGTGCTCGACGCGCCGGAGAAAGCGCGCACGCAGCATCGCGCCGGCCTGCGACGCCTGTACATGCTGCAGTTGAGGGAGCAGGCGAAATATCTGGAAAAGAATCTGCCGGGTCTGCAGACCATGGCGCTGCAATACGCCAATCTTGGCGAAGCGGCCGACCTCAAACGCCAGCTGTTGAGCGCGGCGTTCGATCGCGCGTGCATGGTCGAGCCGTGGCCGACGACGCGCGCGCAGTTCGAACAGCGATGCAATGAAGCGCGCGCGCGGCTGTCGCTGATCGGGCAGGAACTGGCGCGCCTGATCGGTATCGTATTGGCCGAGTATCAGGCGCTCGGCAAAAAGCTGCAGGGCTTCAAGAGCTTTACCGAAGCCGTGCACGATATCCAGGATCAGCTTGCGCGCCTGATGCCCAAGTCGTTCATCGAAGCGACGCCGTATGAACGGTTGCAACACTATCCGCGTTACCTGAAAGCGGTCAGCCTGCGGCTGGACAAGCTGCGCGCCGACCCGGCACGCGACGTGCGCGCCATGGCCGAATTCTCGCCGCTGCAAACGCGGTGGCTGCGCGAGGATCTCGCGCGTCGCAAACAGGGCGAGATCGATCCGCAACTCGAGCAGTTCCGCTGGATGCTGGAGGAGTTGCGTGTGCAGTTGTATGCGCAGGAATTGCGCACACCGGCACCGGTATCGGTCAAGCGCTTGCAGAAGCTCTGGGAATCGATGCGACGTTAGTGGATGTGAATGCACTGTGGCACACTGAAACCTCACCGAATCGTCATGCCTGCGAAAGCGGGCATCCAGAATATGAACGCTGATTTATTGAAGCGCCGGACGTTCCCGACGTCATCTGCGCTCGTAACGTTCCGGGGGAGCGAACGGTCGACTGGATTTCCGCCGACGTGCGAATGACACAGGGATAAGCGATGACCGAGATTGCCAAAGCCATCGCCCGAGCGTTTGCCAGTCTGCTGCATCCGCGCATGATCCTGCTGATGATCTGGCCGCTGGCGCTTGCGCTGGCCATCTGGACGGTGGTTGCGGTCGTTTTCGGTGCGCAGACTGTCCACTGGATGCAGGGGCATCTCGCCACTTCGACCGTGGCGCAGTGGGTATCGCAATGGTTGCCGTTCGAGCCGGTCGCCGCGGTGCTCGGCTGGGTCGCGCTGTTTATCCTGTACGTGCCGTTGGTGCTGGTGACGGCCTCGTTCATCATCGGCGTGTTCGGCATGACAGCCATGGTCGATCATGTCGCGCGCAACTACTACCCGGCGCTGGTACGGCAGCATGGCGGCAGCGTTGCCGGCATGGTGGGCAATGCCTTTGCCGCGCTGGCGATTTTTCTGCTGTTGAGCGTGATCTCGCTACCGCTCTGGTTCATTCCTCTGCTTTGGCCGGTGTTGCCGGTACTGCTGCTGGCCTATTTCAACCAGCGCATGTTTCGCTACGATGCGCTCGCCGAGCATGCGAACCGGGACGAGATGCACACGGTATTCAAGCGGCAGAGCGCTGCAATGTACGGTCTTGCCATCATTCTTGCGCTGGTCGCGCAGATTCCGCTCATCGGTTTTTTCACCCCCGTGATTGCCGGTCTGGCGTTCATCCATTTCGGGCTGGCGCATCTCGAGAAACTGAGACGAACTTGAATTTCGGCGCGTTGATCATTGGCGACGAAATCCTGCGCGGCAAGCGGCAGGATCGTCATTTTTCCAAGCTGGTGGAATTGCTGGCCGCGCGCGGATTGCATCTGTCGTGGGTCGAGTATCTGGGTGACAACCGCACGCAGTTGATTGCCGCATTGCAGCGCACGTTCGCGACCGGCGACGCGGTGTTCTGCTTCGGCGGCATCGGTTCGACGCCAGACGATCACACGCGCCAGAGCGTCGCCGCCGCGCTCGGCGTCGGACTTACGCTGCATCCTGATGCGGCAGCGCTCATCCGTGCCGCGATTCAGCGCCGCTCCGGCCAGGAACCGAACGCGCAGCAATTGCAGATGGGCGAATTTCCGGAGGGCGCCGAACTCATCCCCAACGCGTACAACGGCATTCCGGGTTTTTCGATACGCCGACATCATTTCATGCCGGGCTTTCCGGTGATGGCGCACCCGATGCTCGAATGGCTGCTCGATCAACGCTACGCCGCGTTTCATCATCGGCAGACTGAATTGGAAGCGTCGATCTTCGTGTACGGCATTCCGGAAAGTGCCGCGACGCCGCTGATGATCGATATCGAAACGCGCTTCGATCGCCTGAAGGTGTTCAGCCTGCCACATGTCGGCGGCGAAGGCGTGCGTCGTCATATCGAACTGGGCGTGCGCGGCGATCCGACGCAGGTGAAGGCCGCGATCGTCGAGTTGCGCGACGGCGTGGTTGCGCTCGGCGCCACGTACGATGAAGACGCGCCTGCGCGGGAGTAAATAAAAAAGCCGCGCAGTGCGCGGCCTTGTCGTTGGTGTGGTGCAGCTCAGGCAGGCGTCGAAGCCGGTTTGTCTGTCGCCAGCCCGGCGCCGATGAAATCCGCAGTCTGTTTGGCGAAGGCTGCCCAGCCGGCGTAGGCGGCATGTGCCGCTTCGGTCGCCATCTTCATTGCGTCGGTGATTTGCGCCGGCGCACCCTGGTTCGCCCATTCCTTGATAAGCGCGGTGGTTTGCACGTGCTGACTGGCGGCCAGTGTGTCGAATGCTTCGCGTTGCTGTAGCGCGAGCGTCAGTAACGCTCGGGCATCATTCGTGAGCTGTTCGATCCGTTTCGGCGCTGCGGCCAGATTGAGCGTCACCGCATCTTGCGGCGTGCGCGCATTGAGGAGCGCATGCGTATGGGCAAGTGAATCCTCGACCGCGGTTTTCGTGGTGCTCAAACCCCATGCGGAAAGCTGTTCCAGCGCGGCGAATTGTTGCCTAGCGAACTGTTGCAGCGTTGCGAGGCCGACTTGTTGAGTCGCGGCGATCTGTTCCGGCGTCATGCATTTCTCCTGGGTCGGCGAGGTGGCAACGGGTGTTGCTGCAGCGCAGCAATCGGCATTCTACGCCGCTGAGGTGCTGGGTCAACCGGAATTTGCTGCATTGCGTCAAGAGAATTGTCCTGGTCGACAGGTCCGCAGGGCTTACGCGTCCGTGTCGGCGGGAAGATGCAGACATTGCGGCAGATGGGCGCAATCCCAATTCGCGATCGCCCATTCCAGCACTGTGCCCGGGCGCGCTGAACGCAATACGTCGGGCGCCGGCTGGCCCAGAAAGCGTAGCGCGTGCACGAGCCCTGCGCTCGGGCGCGTTGCATCGACCGGTGCGGCCAGCGTCTGCTTGGAAAGTTTTTCACCCTGCGCGTTGGTGGCGATCGGCAGGTGTAGATAACGCGGCGTCGGCAGATCAAGCAAACGTTGCAGATGGATTTGTCGCGGGGTCGAGTCGAGCAGGTCTGCGCCGCGCACGATGTCCGTAATGCCTTGCCAGGCATCATCCACCACGACGGCCAATTGATAGGCGTAGTAGCCGTCCGCGCGACGGATGACGAAATCGCCGATGTCGCGCGACAGATTCTGCATCACTTCGCCTTGCAGTCGATCCTGAAAGGCAATCGTTTCGTCCCGCACGCGCACCCGAATCGCGCGAGCGGTACGGCCCGGCGCAAGACCGTCGCGACAGGTGCCCGGATAAATCGGCGTGCTGTCGCGACCGAGACTGGAATCCGCAATTTCCTTGCGTGTGCAGGCGCAGAAAAAGCTGTGTCCTGCTTCGATCAATTGCGTGAGCGCTGCGGCGTAAGCGTCGTGACGCGCGCTCTGCCGAACGACAGTTTCGTCCCAGTGCAGTCCGAACGCTTCAAGGGTGCGCAGAATGTCATCCGCGGCGTCTGCGACGACGCGCGGCGGATCGAGATCTTCGATGCGCACCAGCCATGTCCCGTGATGGGCGCGCGCGTCGACGTAACTGCCGACAGCGGCCACCAGCGAACCGAAATGCAGCGGACCCGTAGGCGAAGGTGCGAATCGCCCGCGATAGCGCGGTTGGACATGCTGTGGCACGGGCTCGGGCACGATTTTCATACGTCCTGATCAACGCTCGATGGCGTCTGGCGCACCAGCGCTTCCAGATGCAGGTTGATGTTCAGCTTATTCGATGAACTTGATGAAGTTTCTTCGCTATGACGGCCGAGTAGCGGAGGCTAGTATTGCTCCGACACGTTCAAATATCCATAACTGCAAGCTGCGGGGAAACCCCTCGGAGCCTTAAGGAGTCGACATGATCGAACTCAGACCCGCCGCCGAACGCGGCCACGCGAACCATGGCTGGTTGCGCTCGGCACACAGTTTTTCCTTCGCCGACTACTACGATCCGCAACACATGGGCTTCGGTCCGCTGCGTGTGATCAACGAGGATTACATCGCGCCGGGCAAGGGGTTCGGCACGCACGCGCATCGCGACATGGAAATCATTACCTATGTGCTCTCCGGCGCCATCGAGCACCGCGATAGCCTGGGAAACGGATCGGTTATCCGCCCTGGCAATGTGCAGCGCATGAGCGCGGGAACAGGTGTGCGGCACTCGGAGTTCAATCCGTCGCCGGCCGAAGAGACGCATCTGTTGCAGATCTGGATCGAACCCAATGAGCGCAACGTCGCGCCGAGCTATGAGGAGCGACATTTCGACGCGGCGGCCAAGCGCGGTGCGTTGCGACTGATCGCCTCGTCTGATGGACGCGATGGATCGGCCACCATTCATCAGGATACCGAAGTGTATGCGGCGATCCTCGATGGCGACACGCGGGTGGAACACGTGCTCGCGTCAGAGCGCAGAGCCTATGTGCACGTGGCGCGCGGCGCGGTCACGGTCAATGGCCAGCGGCTTGCCGATGGGGACGCGCTAAAGATCAGTGCCGTGGAGCGAGTGGAAATCACGCAGGGCGACAACGCCGAAGTCCTGTTGTTCGATCTGCCATAGCGCTAATGTGCGGCAGTACGCTAACGAAAGCCAACGAGAGAACGAGCTTATGTCCCTACCCAGGATTCTTGCCTTCGCCGGTAGCGCACGGCGCGAATCGCTCAACCGGAAATTGCTGAATATCGCGGTGCAAGCGGCGATCGAGGCCGGCGCGGCGGTGACCGTGCTGGATTTGAACGATTATCCGTTGCCGATTTATCACGGCGATCTGGAAGCGCGCGAAGGGCTGCCCGGCAATGCGCGAAAATTGAAGCAATTGTTTCTAGAGCATCAGGGGCTGCTGATCGCTTCGCCCGAACACAATGCGTCGGTCTCGGCCCTGCTGAAGAACACCATCGACTGGGTCTCGCGGCCGGACGGCGGCCAGAACGGACTGGTGCCGTATCAAAACAAGGTCGCGGCGCTG
>DATCWO010000049.1:0-13743 GCA_036566325.1 Burkholderiales bacterium
GCCGATCACGCGCGAGGCAATGAGCGCCGTGACCATGTTGAGCGCCAGCCATAACCAGCGGTTGCGAAACGACTCCCACACCGAGGCGAATACGTCTTCGCTTTCGCGCAAGCCGCCTCTGACCAGCAACTGGCTTTCACTACGCTCGCGGATGTAATCGACCACCGCATCGACCGTCACGCGGCCCATGAGTCGTCCGCTTGCGTCGATCACCGGCGCCGACACGAGGTCATAACGTTCGAACGCCTGCGCCGCATCCTGCGCCTTGTCGTCCGGATAGAGGGCGACGAAATCATCGCGAATCATCGCGACCGCGACGTCTTCATCCAGATCGGTCACGATCAGCTTGCCCAACGGCAGCACGCCTTTGAGATGCTGGGTCCGATCGACGACGAAGATCTGGTCGGTGTGATCCGGCAGTTCCGCCAGACGACGCAGATAACGCATAACGACTTCCAGCGTGATGTCCTCACGCACGCTCACGACTTCGAAATCCATCAGCGCGCCGACCGAATCTTCCTGATATGACATGGCCGCGCGCAACTGCTCGCGCTCGTCCATGGGTAGCGACTGAAAGACGTCGTGCATGACGTCTTCGGGCAGATCGGGCGCGAGGTCCGCCAACTCGTCGGTGTCGAGTTGTTCGACCGCGGCGACCAGTTCTTCCGGATCCATGCTGCGAATGAGCGATTCGCGCACGGCTTCGCCGACTTCG
Organism: Burkholderiales bacterium; assembly: GCA_036566325.1. Classification (GTDB taxonomy): domain Bacteria; phylum Pseudomonadota; class Gammaproteobacteria; order Burkholderiales; family SG8-39; genus ZC4RG42. The sequence continues at coordinate 716 of DATCWO010000049.1, forward strand.
AGCAGGATCTCACCGTCGCGCTCGGCCTTGACCAGATCCCAGACGATGAGGCGCTCGTCGCGCGGCAGCGATTCGAGGATGTACGCCACATCGGCCGAGTGCATGTCGTCGAGGCGCACGCGCAGTTCGGCCAGATGCTGCTTGTGCACCAGGGTTTCGACCAGTTCGCGCCGCGGTCCTTCCTGACGCTCGACCAGACTCTCGACAATACGATGCCGCCGCAGCAGTTCACGGACCACTTCGAGGTCCTGCTGCAGGTCTTCCAGCTCCTTGCGCTCGACGGTTTCGTGCATGGGCGGCTTCGGCTTTTATCAGGGCCGCACATGCAGGGCATGGCGACGGTTCAGGCCCGGGCTCACGGCAAATTCGCGCAGCAAGCTGATCACGGCAGGGCCGCCCGGTTCGGCGGGGGCGATTGTAGCAACGGCCTGTATCATCACGACACAATGGGCGAGAAAAAAATCAACACCGGCGCGAGTCCGCGTTCCAACTTCGGCAAAGCGCTCGCCCCAGACGTACGACCACGCGAAGTATGGGCGTGGGCGATGTACGACTTTGCCAATTCCGGTTACACGACTGTCGTCATCACCGCCATATTCAACGCCTATTTCGTCGGCGTCGTGGCGGGCGGTGCAGTGTGGGCAACATTCGCTTGGACGGCAACGCTCGCCGTGTCGTACTTCGCCATCATGCTGAGCGCGCCGGTGCTGGGCGCCTACGTCGATCAACGGGCGAACAAGAAACGCTGGCTGCTCATCACCACATTCGGCTGCGTCGCGACAACGGCGGCACTCGGCCTGGTCGGACCGAATGACATCGCGCTCGCGTGCGTGCTGCTCGCGGTCTCCAATTTCTTCTTCGGCACGGGCGAAAACATCGTCGCCGCCTTTCTCCCGGAACTGGCGCGCGGTCGCGCGCTGGGCAAGGTTTCGGGCTGGGGCTGGGCGCTTGGCTATGTCGGCGGTCTCATCTCACTCGGTGCGTGTCTGGCGTATGTCAGTGCCGCACAAGCGCATGATCAGGGCGCTGCGCAGTTCGTGCCGGTCACCATGCTCATTACCGCCGGCCTGTTCATGATCGCGAGCCTGCCTACGCTGCTGCTGCTGAAGGAACGCGCACAGCCGCAACCGGCCACGGATCACGTAGCGCTGGCCGCCTTCGCGCGGCTCGCGCAAACGCTGCGCCATGTCGGGCGCTACAAGGACCTCGCGCGCTTTCTCGTCTGTCTGGTGTTTTATCAGGCCGGCGTGCAGGCGGTCGTTGCGCTCGCCGCGATCTATGCGGAACAGGCGATGGGCTTCAAGACGCAGGAAACAATCACGCTGATTCTCGCGGTCAATGTCACCGCTGCGCTCGGGGCGCTGACGTTCGGTCAACTGCAGGATCGACTGGGGCACATCATGACCATCGCGCTGACCTTGATCGGCTGGATCGTCACGGTACTGCTCGCCTGGTCGGCCAAGGATCGCGGCGATTTCTGGATCGCGGCGAATCTCGCCGGACTATGCCTCGGCGCATCGCAATCGGCCGGCCGCGCGCTGATCGGCTATCTCAGTCCCAAGGATCGGCGCGGCGAATTTTTCGGCTTGTGGGGATTGGCGGTCAAGCTGTCGTCCATTCTCGGGCCGATCACTTACGGTCTCGCCAACTGGCTGTCCGGCGGCGACCATCGCCTGGCCTTCCTGCTGACCGGCAGCTATTTCGTCGTGGGACTTATACTGCTGACGACCATCGATGTGCGTCGCGGACGACGCGCGACCTGGCAAGTGAAACACGCTCCCTAAGGGATCGTCGCCGCGCCCATGCGCGCATGGATGCGACTGCTGTAGGCAGCGAGATAGCGTGAACCACGATTGCGATCGTAATAGCGTGGACGCGGCAGCATCGCGGCGAGGCGCGCCGCCTGCTCCGAATTGAGCTGCGCCGCACTCACACCGTAGTAATGACGCGCGGCCGCTTCGGCGCCGAACATGCCTTCACCCCATTCGGCGACGTTCAAATAGAGTTCGAGGATGCGTCGCTTGTCCATGGCCGCTTCGAGCATGAGCGTAATGACCGCCTCCTGTCCTTTGCGCCACATGCTGCGCTGGCCGGACAGAAACAGATTCTTCGCCAACTGCTGGCTGATGGTCGATCCGCCGGCCACGAATCTGCCTTTGCGCTGATTTCTCTCGATCGCGCGCTGGATTCCATCCCAGTCGAAGCCCTCGTGATCGATGAACTTCGCGTCTTCAGCGGCGATCACCGCACGCTTGAGATGATTGGAAATGCGGCTGTAATCGACCCAGCGATACTTCAATTCGGCCGCTGGCCGTTGGGCGCGCAACTGATCGAGCCGCTGCGCCATGAAACTCGTCTGCCCGACGCTGTAGTGACTCCAATACAGAATGTGTCCGAAGAACCAGAGCTGCGTCAGCACAACAGCGGCAAACAAAATGGCACATAGATACCCCAGCCACCTGCGCAGGCGTTGCAGCACTTTCATACCCGCAACGAAGCGCGCAGCAGCGAGAGCACCGGCTTGGTGGCGGGACGTACGCCGCGCCACAAACAGAACGATTCGGCAGCCTGCTCGACCAGCATGCCGAGGCCGTCGAAGCAGCGAGCGCAACCATGCTGCTTCGCATGCACCTGAAAAGGCGTGGGGACCGCGCCGTACACCATGTCGTACGCGACGTCCGCATGCGCGTAGACATCCTCCGGAATGGGCGGCAATTCGCCTGTCATGCTTGCCGAGGTCGCGTTGATCAACACATCGAAGCGCTGCCCGGCGAGATCCGCGTAGCTCGACACGTCGATCGCCGGTGCGAACGGCGCGGCGATGGCATGCGCCTTCTCGATGGTGCGATTGGCAATGACCAAACGCTGCGGCTTTTCGCCGAGCAGCGAGCCGACCACACCGCGCGCAGCGCCACCCGCGCCGATCAACAGAATCCGCGTGCCATGCAACATGATGCCGTGGTTGGCGCGCAGATCGCGCACCAGCCCAACGCCGTCGGTGTTATCGCCGTAAATGCCCTTTTCGTCGAAGCGCAGGGTATTCACCGCGCCCGCAGCCTCGGCCCGCGCCGAACGACTGGTTGCCAGTTCGAACGCCTGCTCCTTGAACGGTACCGTGACATTCAGACCGCGCCCGCCTGCGACGCGAAACGCTTCCACGGTCTCAACAAAGCCGTCGAGCGGCGCAAGCACCTGCTCGTAGGTCAGAGACTGCAAGGTCTGCCGCGCGAATTCGCGATGAATGTAGGGCGATTTACTGTGCGCGATCGGATTGCCGATCACGGCGTAACGGTCGGTCATGGTGTGGTTTCGCGGCTTTCGAGATAAATGCGGGCACTTATCTTAACCGCGCAGGCCCTCCCGTGGGCGCCGCCCCGCTCGCGCGATACGCCGAGCACTACTCGTTGTACAGCTTGTCGCCGGGCGCGAAAGTCCAGGTGCGGGTGATGACGAGAATATCCGTATCGCGCTTGATATCGGGGGGAAACGCCGCATAGGGCGCTGCCATGCGGACAATCTTTTCCGCCGCTGCGTCGAGCACGCGATGTCCCGAGGGGCGATCGATCTGCATGCTCTCCACCGAGCCGTCGGCACGAATCGAAACGGTCATACGCAGACTGCCGTACACACGACCGCGCGCGCTGTCCGGATAGTTGAGGTTGCCGACGCGCTCGATCTTCTGCCGCCAGTTCTCCACATATTGGGCGAACCGCACTTCTTTCGCGCGCGTGCCGACAAAATGCTTGCGCGGCCGTTTGTTGTATTCGTCGATCTGACGCGCGATCTGCGCTTCCATGCGCGCCAGCATCAGCGCCGAATCGCGCAAATCGACGCCCGATACCTGCGGCGTCTGCACATCCGGCGTCGGTGCAACCTTCGGGTCGGGCGCAGGCACCGCCGCCTTGGCGCGCGCCTGCGTCAACAGTTCGCGCTGCTTGGCCTCGAGCGCCTGAACACGCTTTTGCGCGCGCCGCACGTCGTCGCCCTGTTCGACTTTCTGTGTGGCGGGCAGGGGTGTTTTGGCGCGGCGATTTTCATCGGTATTGCCGCCGCCATCCAGATTTGCCTGCGCCAGCACGTCCGCCTTGACGGGCTTGGTCGCCGACTTGCTGTTGACCAGCACGACCTCGAGCGAGGGCGGCACGTTCTTGAACTTGAGCGCATCGGGAAAGCTGAAGTGCACCGACAGTGCCGCGATGTGAATGCCAAGCGACACGGCGAGCGCAGCCGCCAGAGCCGGGGAGGCTTTGACGAAACCGGTTACGCTGAGAGGCGCCACTGAAGCGCGCGGTAGGGAATATTGCAACGTGCGACCTGAGGAAAGCGCAAAAGGGTCTTTGGATTCGATCGCCTCCCTGATTCAGAAAATGCACGAGGGATACGCCGCTCAAACCTCAAACATTTCCCGACAACATCAGATCAGCAAATCCGGCTGAGTTTCTTGTTGATCCTGGAGCGGCTTTTTATAGAGACAGCGCACCTGCATGTCAATCAAGTCGATCGCCTCGATCTCGAGTACGACCGCTGTGCCGGGCGCAAGATCCGGCAATGAAGGCACGCGCGTGAACAACGGCACGTCGGTGAAGCGCACCAGATTCTCGCGCCAGACTTGCGCATGCGCCAATGTAACGCCTTCCTGTTGCAGCCAGCGTAGACACCAATACTGTTCCATCTGTCGTTGAAACCCGTCATACGCGGCATACGTTAGTTCGAAATCGCGTAGCGCCCCCATGAGCTGGTCGGATTTGCGCGAGAAGGGTGGCACATTGCCCTGCACGATGGCGAGCAACTGCCACTGATTGACCAGATCGACGTAGCGGCGCAGCGGTGAACTGGACCAGGCGTAATGCGTGACGCCCAGGCCCTGATGCTCGGAGGCGATGGTGGTCATGCGGACCTTGCCGTCGCCTTGCGCGCGATAGATCGCCGCGGCGGCATGATCGTCAAGCAGCTTGCCCCACAGACGATTGGTGAGAATCATCGTCTCGGAAACGAGCTTGTCCAGCGGTGCGCCGCGCTTGCGCGCCTCGATCGTGACGTGGTCGTTCTCCACATGGAAACTGTAATCGAGGCGATCGACCGTATTGGTTTTGCCGCGTTGCGCTTCGAGAACCAACGCGAAGCGATAGAGCCACAACAACTCCTGCGCGAACGGAATGCCCGGATCGCATTCGCCGGCTAAAAACGTTTCGTTCAGACGCTCGACCTGGTGGTGGCGCAGGTTGGCCACGATGGGAACGTTCTCGACGCGGCTGTCGGTCGCGACGATATCGAAGGTGAGTGGATCGATATCGACATACAGCGACAGCGCCGGGCGGGCGCCGCCCTCGCCAAGCGTGTAGCGCTCGACCACCTCGGGCGGCAGCATGGTGAGCTTGCACCCCGGCATATAGGCGGTGGACAGCCGTTCGCGCGCGATCGCGTCGATTTCCGAACCCGGCGCAAAGCCCAACCCGGGTGCCGCGATATGGATACCGACGCGCACGCGCCCGTCGGGCAAGGTCACGAGCGACATCGCATCGTCGATTTCGGTCGTCGATGCATCATCCAGGCTGAAGGCGCGCACCTCAGCCGTGGGCAGGTCATTCGGCAATGGCGGCACCACGACGGCGGGAAACTCCACGCCGCGCGGGAACTGCTCATAGAGAAAGCGATTGAAGTGATAGTCGTGCGAAGACGGCAGCGCGCCGCACGCCTGCATCAACTTGGCGGACGACAGGCCCGTCGCGGCGCAAGCCTGCTCGAAAGCCTTGGTCTCATTGCGATTGCGATCCGGCTTGTAGAGCAGTTCGCGCACATACGGCCGCAGCGCGTCGGGCAGTTCAAAGCGTTGCAGCGCCTGCGCCCATTGCTCGATCTGTTCGGCGTGCAATCGCTTGCGCTCCAGGCCGGCGAGCGCGGCTTTGAGCGTATCGGCCGGCGCGGCGCGAAAACGCCCCTTGCCCTTGCGATGGAAATAAATCGGTGCCGAATGCAGCTTCAGCAGAATGGCAGTCGATTCGAGCGGCGAGGGCGCGCGCCCGCTGTATTCGGTGGCGAGATCGATGAAACCGAATTCCGCATCGCCGCAGCATTGCCACAGGAAATCGGTATCGATTTCGGCCGCCTGCGCTTCAGCGTGTTCGAGAAAATCGTGCAGTCCCGCGCCATCGAACCGCAACAGCACGTTCGACGCTTTGACTTTGCTGCGCTTGCCATGGGGCGCTTCGATTTGCAGGGATGAGTCGTGCTCGGTCAGCACGGTACCCACCTTGAAGCTGCCGTTTTCTTCGTACAGGACGTTCATGAGACCCGGCGAATGCCGGCAGGAGGGCTGCGGTAGGAGGGCCCGATTATACCGGCCCGCAGCAAGCACTTATGAAGCTTTTTCGCTCCGCGGCGTCGGCTTTCCGATCAGTTCTGCAATCCGGCGAAACGCAGAACTGCAGCGATGTGATCAGGAAAACTCTGCAGACTGTGATCGCCGCCGTCGATGACGATTTGTTCTGCGTCGGCGTATTTGTCCACCGCAAGACGATAGTCGAGCACTTCATCACCCGTTTCGACAATCAACAGATAGCGACGCGCATCGATATGCGCAACATCGAGTTCGCGCCAGTGCGCGATATGCTCGTGCGTCAATTCGTAAGTCGCGCCGGTATACAGATTGCGTTGCAAACCGACGTACGCCTCGAGATCCATTTGCGGGCGCACGGCCGGGTTGAGCAATACCGCGCGCAAGTCGTGCTTTTCCGCAAGGTGCGTGGCGTAGAAGCCGCCGAGCGAACTGCCGACCAGCGTAATGGCCTCGCCGCCGGCCTGCGCGATTTCCGCTTCGATCGTTGCAATGGCGGCAAGCGGCTGAGGCGGCAGCGCGGGACAGCGGTAGGCGTTTGCCAGTCCCAGCGCTGCCATTTCACGATGCAGCAACCGGGCCTTGTGCGACGCGGGCGCGCTGTTGAAACCGTGTAGATAGATGAGCATGCGATGCGAGGTCGAGTGCCGGGGCGGGCAATGTATCATTGCGAGCCTGACTTGCCCCGCATGAGTTGCAGTATGGGCGCCCCCTATCCGCCCCTCCGTTTTTCCTATCTGCACCAACCCCTCGAATCGATTCTCGCCGATGCGACGGTACTCGCAGTATTCGGTTTCGGACGCGAGGCGCCAACGCACGACGATCCGCGTTATTTGCGCGTCGGACTGCAGCCGTTGACGGCGCCCGCGCCCTTCGAAGTCTGGCGCAGCAACAAGTCGGTCGCGAGTGACGAGGCAGGCGCCATCCATTACGCCGCGGATGGCGACTATCTATACGGCGCAATCGAAGTGGACGAGCATGAGCACGGTGGCATCGCTGAAGCCACCGAGCACGCCTATCGCGCGCTATGCGATTTCGTCAACGCGCGGCCTTACGCAGCACTCCTGCGTACATGGAACTACATGGATGCGATCAATCTCGGCGACGGCGACGCCGAACGGTATCGCCTCTTCTGCAATGGCCGCGCGCGCGGCATGCGCGATCGCTTTCGCGGCGCGTATCCGGCCGGCACCGCGATCGGCCGGCAGGACGGCGTGCGCACCCTGCAGGTGTACTGGCTGAGCGCGCGCGAGCCAGGTGTGCCGGTGGAAAACCCGCGACAAGTAAGCGCTTATCGCTATCCGCGTCAGTACGGACCGACGCCACCCGCATTCGCGCGCGCCATGCTGAGTCCGGCAACCCAATTATTGGTGTCCGGCACTGCGTCGGTGGTTGGCCATGCCTCCCGCCACGTCGGCGATCCGGTGGGCCAGTTCGACGAAACCGTTCGCAATCTCGACAGTCTCCTGCGCGCGGCCGGGGTCGGGCCGCTCGGCGGGGAAAGCCTGTTGAAGCTCTACGTACGCCATCCGGCGCAATTACCGGACATCGGCGAGTGGCTGCCGCAGCGCATTCCCGGCTGTCCGGCGCTGATCCTCGCCGGCGACGTATGCCGCAGCGAATTGCTGCTCGAAATCGACTGCATGCACGGCTAGCTCGGCAGTCATTATTGCGCGAGCCGCGCGAGCAGCTTGTCATGCACACCGCCAAAGCCGCCGTTGCTCATCACCAGTATCTGATCACCCGGTCGCGCTTCGCGTGCCACGGCTTCGACCAAACCCGCCAGATCGCCATGACAACTAGCGCGCTGACCCAAAGGCTTGAGCGCGCCTTCGGCGTCCCAGCCCAGGCCATCGGTATAGCAATAAACGCGATCCGCCTCGCGCAGACTGCCGGGCAGTGCCTCTTTCATAATGCCGAGCTTCATGGTGTTCGAGCGCGGCTCCAACACAGCCAGGATGCGCGCCTTGCCGACACGCTGCCGCAAACCCGCCACCGTCGTATCGATTGCGGTGGGGTGATGGGCGAAATCGTCATAGACGCTGATGCCGTTGACGATGCCGCGAAGTTCCATGCGCCGCTTCACGTTTTCGAACCTGCCGAGCGCGGCAATGGCGACTTCAGGCGCCACGCCGACGTGTTCCGCGGCCGCGATGGCGGCGAGCGCATTGTCGCGGTTATGCACGCCTTGCAATGCCCACTGCACCGTGCCAATGGTTTTACCGGCCTTGAGCACTTCGAATCCCGCGTCGTTCGTCGTGCCGGCCGACCAACCGTCCAGCGTGCCGAAACGCACGACTTCGGACCAGCAGCCGCGCGCCAGCACGCGTTCGAGCGCCGCTTCCTTGCCGTTGACGACCACGCGGCCGGACGCGGGGATGGTGCGCACGAGATGATGAAACTGCGTTTCGATGGCGCCGAGGTCCGGGAAGATATCGGCGTGATCGAACTCGAGGTTGTTCAGGATTGCCGTGCGCGGCCGGTAGTGGACGAACTTGGAACGCTTGTCGAAAAAGGCGGTGTCGTACTCGTCTGCTTCAATCACGAACAAATCGGAGTCGCTGTGTCGCGCCGAAACCTTGAAATTCTGCGGCACGCCGCCGATCAGGAAGCCGGGTTTGCGGCCCGCGCATTCCAATATCCAGGCCAGCATCGACGCCGTTGTCGTCTTGCCGTGAGTGCCGGCCGCGGCGAGCACCCACTTACCGGCTAGAACCGATTCTGCCAGCCATTGCGGGCCGGAAATGTAACGGTCGCCGCGATCGAGAATGGCTTCCATCAGCGGATTGCCACGCGTCACGACATTGCCGACCACCCATAGATCGGGCCGCACATCGAGCTGTTCCACGCCGAAGCCGGTATGGATTTCGATGCCCTGTTGTTCGAGCTGCGTGCTCATGGGCGGATAGACGTTGGCGTCGCAACCGGTGACCCGATAACCCGCCGCTTTCGCGAGCACTGCGACGCCGCCCATGAAGGTGCCGCAGATGCCGAGGATATGAATATGCATGGCCGGCATTCTACCGACGCAAGACGCAAAGGTCGGCACCCGCGCCGCATGAATTGCAGCGAATCGCTGGGGTATCATCACCGTTGCCAGTTATGGTCCGCGATGCGGGCCTCGATGCTCCATGCCTAAAGACAGCAAGCCCAAACAGGCGCAGATGCGAGCCCGGATTGCCGCAGCGGCCGCACGCCTGATGGCCGAAGACGGCGTCGACGATTTCGCCCTCGCAAAACGCAAGGCAGCCCGGCAACTCGGCGCCTCCGACACGCAATCCCTTCCTGCCAACGACGAAGTCGAAGCCGAACTGATGGCGTATCAGTCGCTCTATCAGGGCGATGAACAGCGTGAGCGTGTGCGCGAATTGCGTGCCATCGCGCTGGCCGCCATGCAGGCGCTCAACGAGTTTCGCCCCTATCTTGCCGGCGCGGTATTGAAAGGCACGGCGGGTCGCTATGCCGATATCGATCTGCAGCTGTATACCGACGATCTCAAAGCGCTGGAGCTGTTTTTTCTCAATCGCAACATCGACTACGACGTGGCCGAGCGCCGTGCCGGCAACGACGACACGCGGCCGATGGAAGTCCTGCGGCTTGAATGGGATGGTGTGCCGGTGCGGCTGTCGATCTATCCCTCCAATCACGAACGGCGCGCGCTGAAAGCATCACCGGAGGCGCGCCCGATCGAGCGTGCCAATCTCAACGCGGTGGCGGAACTGGTCGAAAACGATGTCTAGAAGCTTCACCCTGATCGGCGGCAGCATCATCGTCCTGGCTGCCCTCGCGGCCGGCCTGTACTTCGGCTATTCCGTGCGCGTGGGCGAGCCGAAACCGACGGGGCGGACCGTACTGCTGCACACACCATTCACCGATTTGACCGGCAACCAGACCACGCTCGCGCAATGGCAGGGCAAACGACTGCTGGTGAATTTTTGGGCGACCTGGTGCACACCCTGTCGCGAAGAAATGCCGCTATTGAACCGAATGCATGCTCAATATGCGGCGAACGGCGTCGAATTTGTGGGTATCGCGGTTGATTCGCCCGAACCGGTGCAAAAGTTCGTGCAGCAACTGGGCATTGGCTATCCGATCGTGACCGGCGGCGCAGATGCGCTCGAAGTCATACGACTGCTGGGCAACAAGGCCGGCGGCCTGCCGTATACCGTGCTGGTCGAGCCGGATGGCCGCATTTCACGCACGCTGCTGGGTCAGATTCATGAGCAGGATCTGCTCGAATGGCTCGGTCAGCCGCACGCGCCAGCCTCGTAAAAGTTCGCTAACGTCCGGCAAATTCTTGGACAACAACCCTCATCTGCGGCAAACTCGCGCCCATGCCAAAATCCACCGGCGGGCGTAAAGAGGCGCCACATGCAGCACGGACGGTCCTCGTCCTCCACGGTCCCAACCTGAATTTACTGGGGACGCGTGAGCCGGCCATTTATGGCAACGCCACATTGGAAGCGATCAACCAGCAACTGGTGCGCTACGGCGCGGAACACGGCGTGCGGGTGGAATGCTTTCAAAGCAATCACGAAGGGGAGTTGATCGAGCGCGTTCATGCCGCGAAAGTGCAGGGAACGGCGTTCATCGTAATCAATCCGGGCGGATTTACGCATACCAGTGTCGCATTGCGCGACGCCTTGGCCGGCGTGTCCATCCCGTTCATCGAAGTACATCTTTCAAATGTGCATGCGCGTGAAGCGTTTCGCCGCCATTCCTATTTCAGTGATCTGGCGGTCGGAACGATTTGCGGCCTCGGCAGCCGAGGCTACGAATTCGCGCTGGCTTACGCCATAGAGCACTAAAGAGAGCACGGCGGCTTCATGCGGCCGCGCGGAGGAGTTTCCTATGGATCTACGCAAACTAAAAAAGCTGATCGACCTCGTCCAGGAATCGGGTATAGCCGAACTGGAAGTCACCGAAAACGAAGAAAAGGTCCGCATCGTTAAAGGCGGCCAGCAGCGCGAGGTGTACCTCAACGCCCCGATGATGCAGCAGGCCCCCGCACCGATGGCGCCGACGCCTGTGTCAGCGCCAGCCGCGCCCGCCGCGCCGACCGGCCATGCGGTGAAGTCGCCGATGGTCGGCACCTTCTATCGATCGCCTTCGCCCGGCGCCAAGGCCTTCGTCGAGGTCGGCGATACGGTGAAAAGCGGGCAGACGATCTGCATTATCGAAGCGATGAAGTTGCTCAACGAAATCGAGTGCGATAAGGACGGCGTCGTCAAAGCGATCCTGGTCGAAAACGGACAGCCGGTCGAATTCGGCGAACCGTTGTTCGTCATCGAATAACGGTTCCATGCACTCATGTTCGAAAAGATTCTGATTGCCAACCGGGGCGAAATCGCGCTCCGAATTCAACGCGCATGCCGTGAAATGGGCATTCGCACCGTGGTCGTGCACTCCGAAGCCGACCGCGAAGCCAAATACGTCAAGCTGGCCGATGAGTCTGTGTGTATCGGCCCTGCGCCGTCGGCCCAGTCCTATCTGAACGTCCCTGCCATCATCGCGGCGGCTGAAGTCACGGATGCGGAAGCGATTCACCCGGGCTACGGCTTCCTCTCCGAAAACGCGGATTTCGCCGAACGGGTCGAGAAAAGCGGCTTCGTGTTCATCGGCCCGCGCCCGGAAAACATTCGTCTGATGGGCGACAAGGTCAGCGCCAAGGAAGCGATGCTCAAGGCCGGCGTGCCGTGCGTGCCGGGTTCGGGCGGCGCCTTGCCGGACGATCCGGCGGAAATCGTCAAGATGGCGCGCGCCACCAAATATCCCGTGATCATCAAGGCGGCCGGCGGCGGCGGCGGGCGCGGCATGCGCGTCGTGCATACCGAGGCCGCGCTGGTGAGCGCCGTCACGCTCACGCGCACCGAAGCAGGAGCGGCCTTCGGCAATCCCATGGTGTACATGGAAAAGTATCTGGAGAATCCGCGCCACATCGAAATCCAGATTCTGGCCGATGCCTATCGCAATGTGCTCTATCTGGGCGAGCGCGACTGTTCCATGCAGCGCCGGCATCAGAAAGTGCTGGAGGAAGCCCCCGCCCCGGGCATTACCCCACGCCAGCGGGCAAAGATCGGCGAACGCTGCGCCGAGGCCTGCCGCAAGATCAATTACCGCGGCGCCGGCACGTTCGAATTCCTGTACGAAAACGAGGAGTTCTATTTCATCGAAATGAACACGCGCGTTCAGGTCGAACACCCGGTCACCGAAATGATTACCGGCATCGATATCGTGCAGCAGCAGATTCGAGTGGCCGCCGGCGAAAAACTCAGCATTCGCCAACGCGACGTGCAAGTCCGAGGTCACGCCATCGAGTGCCGCATCAACGCGGAAGATCCGTTCAGCTTCATTCCTTCGCCCGGCCGCATCACGTCCTACCATCCGCCCGGCGGCCCCGGCATTCGCGTCGATTCGCACGTCTACCATGGCTATTTCGTGCCGCCGAACTACGATTCGATGATCGGCAAGCTGATTGCCTATGGCGATACGCGCGAACAGGCAATACGCCGCATGCGGATTGCTTTGTCGGAGATGGCGATCGAAGGCATCAAGACCAACATTCCGCTCCATCAGGAATTGATGCTCGACGCGAATTTCCTTCAGGGCGGCACTAGCATTCATTATCTTGAGCAAAAGCTCGCGGACGCCAAGCGCCCCGAGGAAAAGTGACTCGGCGGCGGCACTCGCCGCC
>DATCWO010000023.1:0-3059 GCA_036566325.1 Burkholderiales bacterium
GCCGATGATTGCCAACATGATGTGAGTTTCTTGACGCTTAACTTGGAATTGAAAGAAGGCGCACGGCGTGCGCAAGGTGTATCAGCGCTTGAAGTCATCCTTCAACGCATATACGGCCGGCAGGTTGCGCCACAGCCCCCAGGCGTCCAGGCCGCAGCCGAATACGAAGCGATCGGGTACCTGCAGGCCGACGAAATCCGGCGCCACGGGTTTGGCATGCCCGGTGAGCTTGTCGGCCAACACCGCGATATCGCACGATGCGGCGCCCATGGCCAGCACGCGTTGCTTGATCGCGGCCAGGGTCGGCCCTTGGTCGAGAATGTCGTCCAGCACCAGTACCGCGCGTCCCTCGACGTGCGCCGGTGGTTCGACCTTCCAGTGGAGTTCCCGCCCGTCGATGCCGTCGCCATAACGCGAACAGTGCACGTAATCGAGCGTGAGCGGGAAACGCAGCAATGGAAGCAGCTTGCCGCAGAAGAACAGGGCGCCGTTCATGACGCACAGCACCAGCGGATAGCGATCGTGCAAACGCGCGGTGATTTCGTCGCCCAGCCGACCGATCGCCTGCTCAACTTCCTCCGCCGAGCAAACAATGTCCGCCTCGTTCAGGATTCGCCACGCCTGTTCTGCCGTCAACATGCGCTTCTCCCGCGGCGCCAGTAATGGGCGAAGAGTATAGCGAAGCGCGCCGACCGTGATGCGTTCAGCCGTGCTGTTCGTTCAGCCAATCGTCGAATTGCGTGCCGACCTCGTGGTGCTTGCGGCCGAATGCCACCGTTGCCTGCAGATAACCGAGCTTGGAGCCGCAGTCGTAACGGGTGCCTTCGAAGCGATAGGCCAGCACGCGCTCTTCACGCAGCAGCGCTGCGATCGCATCGGTGAGCTGGATTTCTCCACCGGCGCCGGCCTTGACGTTGCGCAGGTGATGAAAGATGCGCGGCGTCAGCACATAGCGCCCGATCACAGCGAGATTGGAAGGCGCATCGGCGGGCTTCGGCTTTTCAACGATCGCCTCGATCGATTCCAGCCGGTCGTCGACCCGCGTGGCGCGCACGATGCCGTAGCTGCCGGTCTGTTCGCGCGGCACTTCCATGACGCCGAGCACCGAACGCCCTTCCCGGTTGAACACATCGGTCATCTGTTTCATCACGGGTGTGGGCGCGTCGATCAGGTCGTCGGCCAGAATGACAGCGAAGGCGTCGTTGTTGACCACCGGCTGTGCGCACAGCACCGCGTGGCCGAGGCCCATCTGCTCGGGCTGACGGATATAAATGCAGTTGACGTTCTTCGGCAGAATGCCCTGCACCAGATCAAGCAATTCCTGTTTCCCGCGCGACGCGAGTTCGTTCTCGATTTCGTAGGCCTTGTCGAAGTGATCTTCGATCGCGCGCTTGTGACGACCGGTGATGAAAACCATTTCCGTGCAGCCTGCGGCGACGGCCTCCTCGACGGCGTACTGAATGAGCGGCTTGTCCACCACCGGCATCATTTCCTTCGGGCTCGCTTTGGTTGCCGGCAAAAACCGGCTACCGAAGCCGGCGACGGGAAATACCGCTTTAGTGATTACAGGCATTCCATTCCTTTTCAATTCTGAGAGTGCTGCAATAAGTCGATAAGCCCGGCTTCGTCGAGGATTGCTACGCCCAGGTCCTCAGCCTTGCTCAATTTACTGCCGGCATCCGCGCCGGCAATCACATAATCCGTCTTCTTCGATACCGAACCGGCGACCTTGCCGCCGTGCGACTCGATCAGCGCCTTGGCGTCTTCACGCGCCATGGTCGGCAAGGTGCCGGTCAGGACGAAAGTCTTGCCGGCTGCCGCGCCATCATGCGCCACCTTGCGCGGCGCCATCTCGCGCACTTCCACCATGCCCGGCGCGCGCAACTGTTCGATGATCTCGCGATTGTGCGGCTCATCGAGGAACTGGCGAATCGCCTGCGCAACGATGGGCCCGACATCCCGCACTTCGAGCAGCGCGGTTTCATTGGCGCTCATCAAAGCATCCAGCGTGCCGAAATGAGCGGCCAGATCCTTGGCCGTCGCCTCGCCGACGTTGCGAATGCCCAGTGCATAGATAAACCGCGCCAGCGTGGGCTGGCGCGAACGGTCGAGCGCGGTCAGCAGATTCTGCGCCGAGCGTTCGCCCATGCGTTCGAGCGCGGCCAGCTTCGCCACGCCAAGGCGATACAGATCGGGCGGCGTCCGGACGATGCCGCCTTCGACCAGTTGATCGACCAGCTTCTCGCCCAGCCCTTCGATATCCATCGCACGTCGCGAGGCAAAGTGCAGCAGCGCCTGCTTGCGTTGCGCCGGACAGAACAGACCGCCGGAACAGCGCGCGACGGCCTCGTCCGGCAGGCGCACCACGGCCGAGCCGCACACCGGACAGACTGACGGCATGACGAAACGGTCTTCGGTGCGGCGGGGACCAGGCTGCGCCACGCCCACCACTTCCGGAATCACATCGCCGGCACGACGCACGACGACAATGTCGCCGGGCCAGACATCCTTGCGCCGCACTTCGTCTTCGTTGTGCAGCGTTGCATTGGTGACCGTCACACCGCCGACGAACACCGGCTTGAGCCGTGCGACCGGGGTCAACGCGCCAGTGCGGCCGACCTGGATCTCGATCGCCTGCAACGCGGTTTGCGCTTCCTCCGCCGGGTATTTGTGTGCAATCGCGAAACGCGGCGCGCGCGAGACGAAACCCAGCTCATTCTGTTGCGCGAGGCTGTTCACTTTGTAGACGACGCCATCGATGTCGTAGGGCAGTTCGGCCCGCCGCGCCTGCATATCGCCATAGAACGCGTGCAGGCCGGCAGTGCCCTGCGCGGTTCGGCGATCGGCGGACACGGCGAAACCGAGTTCGGTCAGGGTGTCGATCTGTTCGCTTTGCGTCGGCGGCAGCCGCATGCCGTCGACGTGCCCCACGCCATACGCAAAAAAGCGCAGCGGGCGCCACGCGGTGATTTTCGAGTCGAGCTGTCGCAGACTCCCGGCCGCGGCGTTGCGCGGGTTGGCAAATTCCTTGTCGCCGCGTTCGCGCTGCGCGGCGTTGA